>NZ_JBHXJG010000362.1:0-5411 GCF_042723425.1 Streptomyces sp. NPDC058375
GGGCCGGGTGCGCTCCTGCGGCCGGGCCGCGAGCGGCTGCCGGCCTTCGTGGGAGGTGGGGTGCTCCGTCACGCGTGGGATTCCGTCCGTCCGGGCCGGTTGTATGAGGCAGTCACCTCGTGGGGCGTTACTGTGCCCCGGCAAGCGCGGGAAGAACAACGGCTGTCACCGGATGCCCCCGATGAAGGGGCCGAAACCGAGCGCCGCGGAGATGGCCGACAGGCGACCCCGCCGGCGGCGGACGCGGCGAGCGGGCAGCGGACGGCGTGCATGTCTCCACCCCCTCGTAGTGGCTCCCGCGACCGGGCGGAACGTCCGGGTCCGTGGCCCGTCCCTCCGCCCGACCGGTGTGATGACTTGTGGTCAGTTCCGGTGTGGCGCCCGCTGGTTGCGGCTGTCGGTCCTCCGTACGACCGGACCTGCCGACCGGGCCGCCCGAAGGGTCTCTCCAGGGTCTCACGACGGCATACGGGCAGGGGTGCGGTCCCAGTCATCCGGAAGCGGCGGCACCTGCCACCGCGGATCGGGCCGCCAGTGCTCCCAGCCGTCCCGGAACGGCGACCCCCAGCCGGTGATCACCTCGACCGCCGCGAGCCCCGCCTCACGCACCCGGCGCGCCGTCCCCCGGTCCATCAGACCGACGTGCTGCGCCTGCGCGAACTCGTCCTCGTCGAGCCATTTCCAGCTCCGGTCGGGGTTCACGGAGATGTCGAGAAAGTGATCCTCGGAATCCACCCCTCCGGACCACCGGGTGCGGGGCTCCTCCAGATTCACGTACCAGTTGCGGAACATCCAGCCCCGGTCCCAGAACAGCCACACCGACCACGGATCCCCCGGCCGCGCCAGCTTCAGCACCCCGGACCCGAACCACGTCGAGCGGGCCGTGGTGCGCGGCGCGGTGTAGCGGGTGGCCAGCGGTTCGGCGTGCACCTGGGTGCCGTCCAGCAGCACCGGCCGTACGCACTCGGTGCCCGGGGCCATCCAGACGGCGAGCAGCTCGTCGGTGTCCTGCACGACGGTCACCGGACGGCAGATGTGCACGGGCGGGGCACCGGCTGTCCGGTGGGTCCGGCCGTTGTCGCGGTAGCGCCAGAGGATCCGGTCCCCCGGCGCCCAGCGCGCGCACTCTCCCGTGCCTGTCATCTTTTCCTCCTGTGTGGATACCTCGTGCCTTGGCTCGGGGAGGAACCACTGGGTGAAAGGTCGTGCTCCGACCCGCGGTTTGATCTTAAGTCGCGGCATAGTTTGTGAGCGTGACCGTGAATCAGGTGAAGCGGGCGTTCAAGTACCGCTTCTGTCCGACCGATGCGCAGGCAGCCGAGCTGTCGCGCACGTTCGGGTGCGTTCGCAAGGTCTACAACCTGACGCTCGCCGCACGGTCCCGTCCCCTTCCTGAAGGTGCATCCCCGTCGACCGTGACCGTGTCGCAGGACGCGGCCGGACGTTGGTTCGTCTCGATGCTGTGCGACGACGTTCCCGCACCGATGCCCGAAACGTTGAACGCTGTCGGGATCGACACCGGGATCACCTGCCTGGTGACGCTCTCCACCGGAGAGAAGGTCACCAACCCCCGGCATGAACGCAAGGACCGGGCTCGCCTGGCGAAAGCCCGGCGGAACCTGGCGAAGAAGGCCAAGGGCTCCAGTAACCGGGCGAAGGCCCGCCGGAAGGTCGCTGAGGTCCATGCCCGGATCGCAGACCGCAGGCGGGATCACCTGCACAAGCTGACCACTCGGCTCGTTCGTGAGAACCAAACGATCGTGATCGAAGACCTGACCGTACGCAACATGGTCAAGAACCATTCCCCGGCCCGCGCCATCTCGGACGCGGCCTGGACCACGCTGCGCGGCATGCTGGAGTACAAGTGCGCCTGGTACGGAAGGGACCTGGTCGCCATCGACCGCTGGTTCCCCTCCTCCAGGCTGTGCTCCGCCTGCGGAACCCTCCAGGGGAAAATGCCGCTGAACGTCCGCACATGGACGTGCGCGTGCGGTGCCACTCACGACCGTGACGTGAACGCCGCGAAGAACGTGCTGGCCGAGAGGCTCTCGGTGACAGTCTGTGGAGCCGGTGTAAGACCTCAACGGAGCACTCCGGGCGGGCAGTCGGCGACGAAGCAGAAAATCCCACGGCGCGAGCCGTAGGACTCCCCCTCCACTCAGGAGGGGGAGGATGCCAAGGAGAGATCTTACGGAGAGCGCCGAGCGGGCGCGCTGCCCCCGGCCCCGCTGCGACTCAGGTCACCCGGATTTCACCGGGCACCCCGCCCGGCGCTCAGGGACGCGTCATCCGCAGCACGTCCAGCGCCTCGTCGAGCTGTTCCATCGTCAGGTCGCCGCGCTCGACGTAGCCCGAGGCCAGGACCGTCTCGCGGATCGTCGTCCCGTCCTTCAGGGACTTCTTGGCGACCTTCGCCGCCTCCTCGTAACCGATGTACTTGTTGAGCGGGGTCACCACGGACGGCGAGGACTCCGCGTAGGCGCGGGCCCGCTCCACGTCGGCGGTGATGCCGTCGACCGTACGGTCCGCCAGCAGCCGGGAGGCGTTGGCGAGCAGGCGTACGGACTCCAAGAGGTTCTTCGCGATGACCGGGAGCATCACGTTCAGCTCGAAGTTGCCCGCAGCCCCCGCCGTGGCCACCGTCGCGTCGTTGCCGGTGACCTGGGCGGCGACCATCAGCACCGCCTCCGGGATCACCGGGTTGACCTTGCCCGGCATGATCGACGAGCCGGGCTGGAGGTCGGGCAGCGCGATCTCCGCGAGACCCGTGCGCGGACCCGACGCCATCCACCGCAGATCGTTGGAGATCTTGGTCAGCGACACGGCGATGGTCCGCAGCTGGCCCGAGGTCTCCACCAGGCCGTCCCGCGCGCCCTGCGCCTCGAAGTGGTCGCGGGCCTCGGTCAGCGGCAGCCCCGTGGCGTCCGCGACCTCCGCGATCACGGCCGCGGAGAAGCCGGGCGGGGTGTTGATGCCGGTGCCCACCGCCGTACCGCCCAGCGGCAGTTCGGCGAGCCGGGGCAGGGAGGCGCGCAGCCGCTCCACGCCGTAGCGGATCTGTGCCGCGTAGCCGCCGAACTCCTGGCCGAGGGTGACCGGGGTGGCGTCCATCAGATGCGTACGGCCGGACTTCACGACCTCCGCGAATTCGGCCGATTTCCGCCCCAGGGACTCGGCCAGATGATCGAGCGCCGGGATCAGATCGGCGGTCACGGCGGCGGTGGCGGCGATGTGGATGGAGGACGGGAAGACGTCGTTGGACGACTGGGAGGCGTTCACGTGGTCGTTGGGGTGGACCTCGCGGCCGAGGTGCTCGGTGGCGAGGGTGGCGATCACCTCGTTGGTGTTCATGTTCGACGAGGTGCCCGACCCCGTCTGGAACACGTCGACCGGGAAGTGCTCGTCCCAGCGGCCCGACGCGACCTCGGCGGCGGCCTCCTGGATCGCGCCGGCGATGTCCGGATCCAGCACCTTCAGCTCGGCGTTGACCTTGGCGGCCGCGCCCTTGATCCGGGCCAGCGCCTCGATGTGCGCCCGCTCCAGACGCTGCCCGGAGACGGGGAAGTTCTCCACCGCCCGCTGGGTCTGCGCACGCCACTTGGCGTGCGCGGGAACCCTCACCTCGCCCATCGAGTCGTGCTCGATCCGGAACCCGCTGCCGCCCGACGTGTCACCTGTTGTGTCGCCCATGGTGTTCAAACCTCCTGAAAAAGATGAGCACTTGTCTTGTTCTACGTATTCCCAAGTCGCCTACCGGCCAGTAAATACCGGGGGTAACCACTGACCGGGAGGCGCAATGAGGCGCACCAGCACCAGACTTCGAGGGCTCCGAAGCCTTCGCCGGCTCCGCTGTACGGTCGCCGCCACCGTGGCTCTCGCGGCAGCCGTCGGCGGTATGGCCGCCGCCGGACCCGCGGGCGCGACGGAGTCGGGTACCAGCTCTATCGCATCCACCCCTCTCCCGCCCGCGCTGGAAGCCGTCCGGGCCGCCGAGGCCACCCAGCTGTACGGCAGCCCCGCCGAGCGGCCGCTCGCCGAACGCAAGACCGGGCTGATCTCGCTCGGCGACAGCGAGATCTCCGGCGAGGGCGTCGGCACCTACGACCCCGGAACGAACGGGCCGGACAACTGGTGCCACCGCTCCCCGGAGGCCGCCATCCACCGCACGGGCATCGCGGCGGACCTCACGTACAACGTCTCCTGCTCCGGCGCCTATACCGGGAACATCAAAATCGGCGGAAACAAGCAGTACGCCGACGAGCTCGTGCAGAGCGACAGCCTCGCGATCAAGGCCCGCAACACCCGGATCAAGATGGTCGTCCTGGTCGCCGGGGCCAACGACGACCTCCAGTTCGGCCCGGTCATGACCGACTGCGTGGTGCGCTACATCAGCCTCCAGGGCCCCTGCGAGCCGAAGTACGCGGGCGGCTGGCAGGCCCGTGTCGACGCGCTCGTCCCCAAGGTCGAGGCGACGGTCCGCGACCTGCGGACGGTGATGACCGACGCCGGGTACGGAGACAACGACTACAAGCTCGTCCTCATGGGCTACCCGAGCCCGATCGGCCCGGACTTCCGCGACAACCCGAACTTCCCCGGCAAGCTGATCTGCGGCGGGCTCGGCTACGACTCCGACACCGCCTGGGGCCGCAACACCGCCGTGCCCGCCTTCCAGACCGGCATGCGCAAGGCCGCCGCGAGCACCGGGGCCTCCTACCTCGACAACTCCCGGCTCTTCCACGGCCACGAGGTGTGCAGCGAGGCCCCCTGGGCGCGCGGCCTCTACATCGACCTGAGCAAGCCCGGCCTGCCGGACGAGAACTCGGTCCGGCAGTCCTTCCACCCCAACGCGGCCGGCCACCGGGCCTTCGCCTCCTGCCTCACCCAGCTGTACGACTCCGGGCTGCGCGAGGCGAGCTGCGCCGACCCGGCGAGCACGGGAAACCCGGTCCTGACGCGAGCGGCCTGGGACGACGTGTTCACCCCACTGAAGAACGAGGCCACCGGCACCTGCGTCGACGTGCCCGGCTCGGTCACCCGTAACGGCACGGCGATCGGCGGCTGGGACTGCCACGGCGGGCGCAACCAGAACTGGTGGTACGACGCCGGTACGCAGACCCTGCGCACCGCGCTCAGCCACGACCGGTGCCTGGACGTGTCCGGTGCCAAGTACGACCCGGGCGCCACGCTCATCGTGTGGAACTGCGCGGGCGCGGCCAACCAGAAGTTCGTCCGGCAGGCGGGCACGATCCGCCCGGCCGCTGCGACGGGCCTCTGTCTGACCCTGGCGGGGGCGAAGGACCCGCTCAGGCTCCAGACGTGCGACGGCAGCGCGAAGCAGCGCTTCGCGTAGGCGCGTCCGGCGGGAGGCGGGTGGCGGGCCGTGCGCAGCAGACCGACCTGTTCCTTGGTGG
>NZ_JBHXJG010000363.1:0-5373 GCF_042723425.1 Streptomyces sp. NPDC058375
GGCTACGGGAGTTCGTGGACGTGCGGCGCCACGCTGTTGACCCAGGTGTCGCCGTTCGACGCGTCCCAGTTGGTGGACCAGGTCATCGCGCCGCGCAGCCCCGGGTAGGTCTTCTCGGGCTTGAACTCGCCGCAGTTCTCCCCCTTGGTCAGGCAGTCGAGGGCGTCGTTCACGATCGCCGGGTCGACGTAGCCGGAGCCGGCGCCCTTGGCGGAGGCGGGGGTGCCGATGCCGACCTGGTCGGCATCGAGGCCGTTCTCCAGCTGGATGCAGGCCAGCGCGGTCAGGAAGTCGACCGTGCCCTGGGCGTAGACGTCGCCGTCGCAGCCGGCCATCGAACCGCTGTTGTAGTACTGCATGTTGACGACGGTCAGAATGTCCTTCACGTCGAGCGCCAGCTTGAAGTACTCGCTGTCGGTGCTCTGCATGTCCAGCGTCTGCGGCGCCATGGTGAGGACCAGGTCACCACCCGCCTTCTCGGACAGCGCCTTCAGCGCCTCGCCCATGTACTGAGCGTTGATGCCGTGCTCCAGGTCGATGTCGACGCCGTCGAAGCCGTACTCCTCCATGAGGGCGTACGTGCTGTCGGCGAACTGCTGGGCCGAATCCGCGTCGTTGACCGTCACGTTCCCGAGCTCGCCGCCGACAGAGATGATGACGGACTTGCCGGCCTCCTGCTTGGCGGCGATGTCGGCCTTGAAGTCGTCCTCGGATGCATAGCCGATCGCCGGGTCGAGGTTGAACTCGATCTGGCCGTCGGTGCCGGTGGCGTCGGCGAAGGCGACCGCGATGATGTCGTAGCCGTCCTGAACGTCGCCCAGCTTCTGAACTGTTGCGCCGTTGTCGAAGTTCTGCCAGTAGCCGGTGACGGCGTGTGCGGGTACGGCCGCAGGCGCCTGCCCGCTCTCGGCCGCGCCTGCGCTACTGCCGAGAGTGGTGGCCGCCATGAGCCCGCCGGCGGCGAGGACGAGGGCGACACTGCCGCCCAGGAGCTTGTTGCTGCGCTTCTTGCGATGCGTCCGGTCCACGGGGAATCTCCAGGTGCGTGGGGGGAGTTCGCGAACGAGGGGGACATCGGTGGCCACCGACCTGGTGCAGGACATTGGTTCATACCAATGCCCATGTCAACCCTTGTGACAGAAACCGTCACCTCTGAGCGCTCCTGATGTCGGGCTTTGGTCAGAACGCTCACAGAAGGGCAATCGGATGGCTGCGGTGTCAGGTGAAGCCGGTCCGTCAGCGGACCGACAGCCGCACGAGACCACCGCGCCCCTCCGGGGTGCCCGACACCCGCAGTGCCACATAGCGCGGGGAGCCCGTGACTCGCAGGCTCCGCACCCGGCCACGACCGGTGGGAGCACCCGCCCGGCGGTAGCGGATCCCGTCGTCACTGAATTCCACGGACAGGTCCGGGGCCCGCCCGGCCGACCACTCGGCCTCCACCCGGCCCACCGCCCGCCGCGCCCCGAGGTCCACGACCAGGCGGCCGTCGCGTCCCGGCCGCCACACCGTGTCAGGGGCACCGTCGACCGCCGCCGACGGCTCCGACATCCCCGCCGGCAGCGGCGCGTTCGGGAAGACGGCCCGGCCCAGGGCGAGGTCCGTCGTCGGATACGCCTGTGCCCCGCGCACTGTGACCTCGGTGCCCCGGCCCGGCCGCACCACCGCCACCGCACTGTGCCCCTGTGCCTCGACCCGCACCCGGCAGACCGGCCCGGTCAGGCGCACCGTGGCGGCGTCCACGACCTCCACCCGCAACCCGTTCGGCAGCGACCGGCCCGACAGCGGGACCAGCGAGAACCGGGGCGGCAGCAGCAGCGCCGATGCCGCCTCCAGCCGCGCCTCGTACCGCAGTCCGCCCCGGGTCACCACCTGCTCGCCCTCGTAGACCTCCCGGCGTCGGCCTTCCTGCACCAGGGTGACCGAGGTGCGCACCGCCCGGTCCGACAGGTTGAACAGGCTCAGGTGACCGTCCGTCACCGCCGCCCGCACCTTCTCGTCCCCGGCCGTGGGCACCGGCCGGTGGGCGAGTTCGCGCAGGCCGTCGGCGGACACCCCGCAGTGGCCCTCCACGAGCAGCGGGCCCGTGCCGCCGCCCTCCGCCAGCACGACCGTGTCCCCGTACACCGCCAGCGGACCGCGCCCGCCGCGTACCAGCAGGCCCGCACGGCCGTCCACGTCCAGCCAGCCACCGGTGCTGCGCAGCGCCGGTACGGGGCCGCTCGCCAGGTCCGTCCACCGCTCGCCGTCGTCCGAGCCCTGCACCAGGTAGCTCCGGCCCGCCGCGCTCTCCCAGCGCAGGGTGACCCGGTCCAGGGCGCGGGGCTCCCCGAGGTCCACGGCGAGCCAGCTGTCGGGGCGTGGCCGGTCGGCGGTGGACACCGCCCAGCGGGTCGTGCCGTCCCCGTCCACGGCCAGCTCCGGCCCCCTGCCCGGCGCGGACGAGGACGCGGTGGCCCGGCCGCCGCGCGCGAGTTCGGGCCCGTCCGCCCCGTTCCGGGCCTCCACGGCGAACAGCGAGTAGCCGTACGCAGGATCGGGCGTCACGCCTTGGACCCGCAGGTGCCGGACCGTCGTACGATCGAACGACAGCTCGTCGACGCGGCCCGTCGAGCCGCCGGACGAGTCCCGGGACGCGACCGTTGCCGACCCCTCGGAGAAGCGGTACGTCCGCTTGCCGTCCAGGCCCGCCACGCCCGGCATGGTGAGGTTGTGCACCTCCAGCCGGCTGCCCACGGTGTCCGGTCCTTCGGCGGCGTGGACGACCGCGCCGGTGGGCAGCGTGGTGAAGCCGGCGAAGCCGTCCTTCAGCCGCAGCAGCGTCGCGCTCCCGTCGAAGCCGTCGCGCAGCCGGGTGTGCGTGCGCACCGAGCGGCCGGTGACCTCCACGGCCGTCGTAGGCAGGAACATCGGTGTGGCGCCGCTGATCCTGAACAGCCAGTCGTCGTGGCCCGGCTGCCAGGCGAACTTCACGAACTTCGGCTTGGACACCGCACCGGCCCAGGCGGCGGGGGACTGGTGCGAGACCAGGCCGGGCCCCTCCCCGAAGTCCGTCACTCCGGAGGCGTACGCGAACAGCTCCCGCTGCGACAGCGGTACGACGGCCCGGCCCGCCCCGGGCCACACGTGCAGCAGGTAGCTGATGGCCAGCTCGGCGCGGGCCTCCGGCTCGTACTTCGGCTCACCGGAGAACTTCGCCAGCCGGTGCTCCGGCGGGTACGCCTGGTACGCCTCCAGCCTCGCCGCCAGCTCCACTTCCGCGCGGGCTGCCGTCCGGTCGCCCATCACCCGGGACAGGAACGCCAGCGGGATCACGTCCCGGCCGTAGAGGTGCTCGCGGTCGTTCACCATCGGCATCAGCGGCTCACCCGCGTCCGACATCACCCCCAGCAGGGTCCGCCACAGCGGCCCGGCGTTCGGCTGCCGGGTCAGCACCTCGGGCAGCGGCTCCCCGGCGGCCAGGAAGTGCGCCGCGTTGCGCCCCGAGGTCCGCCACAGCTCCGCCTGGTAGTGCGGGCCGAAGGAGCCGTGGTTCTCGACGATGAACGTGTCGTAGACGTTCCGGGCGGTGTTACGTGCCACCGGTACGCCGTCCACGCGGGCCGGGTTGGCGAGGTCGGCCTCCGGCAGCCCGGCCTCGTTGCGCGACCAGGCGCCGTAGTCGGCCGCCCACTCGGGGCGTCGGCGGTCCCCGGGGGCCCAGGCCAGTGCGGGGGCCAGCGCCTGGGCGTAGATGCCCATCTCCTCCAGCTTGGTGTCGCCGACATGCCCGCCCGTCAGGCCGTTCGGTGTCCAGGACCCGGAGGCCGGGTCGTCGCCGGTGCCCAGGGCGTGGGTGTACGCCGCCTGCTCCCGGACGATGGTGTCCACCAGGGAGCGGGTACGCGTGTCCAGTTCGGCCCAGAGCAGCCGGGCGGCCAGTACGAAGTACGACTGGAACGTGGTGTCGAAGAAGAGGGTGCGGCCCCACTGCGTGCCGCCGGTCAGCCGGTTGGAGGCGGCGAAGTGCCGCAGCGTCGCCAGGGTCCGCCGCTTGAGCGTGTCCCGGTCCACCCCCGCCAGCTCCGCGTCGTAGCTGCCACGGGTCAGCAGCACGGCGTGGCCGAGCACCACCGCGAAGCCGAAGAACTTGTCGGTGTAGATGCCCCGGGCCTCGTCCCACTGCGTCTCGGACCAGCGGGTGTGCCGCAACAGGACTCGATAGTAGGTGGCGGCGACATCGTCCTCCGCACCGTTTCCGCCCGCCCCTGCGAGCGGAGACGCGGCCGCAGACGGCGAGCCCGCGCCCAGTGGCAACGCGGCCACGGCTCCGGACGCGCCGAGGATCTGGAGCAGTCGGCGGCGGCCGAGGGGAAGGGAGGTCGGGCCCACGGTGGTTCTCCTCAGGGGGTGCTCGCGGCGGTCGTAGGGCGGCTCAGCAGGGCTGTCGTACGATGCGCCGATCGACAACGTTGTCAAGAAGATGAGGGACACCCTTGGCGGCCCCGGTATGTTCCGTCAAGGGAAAACGCACGATTGACCGAGGAAAGGACGGCGGCAGTGAGAACGATCGGGCTCATCGGCGGCATGAGCTGGGAGTCGACGGCGGAGTACTACCGGCTCGTCAACGAGTACACCCGGGACCGGCTGGGCGGGCTGCACTCGGCGCGGTGCGTGCTCTACTCGGTCGACTTCGCCGAGGTCGAGCGGCTCCAGACGGAAGGCCGCTGGGAGGAGGCCGGCGAGGTTCTGGCCGACGCCGCCCGCGCGGTGCAGAGCGCCGGGGCCGACATGGTGCTGATCTGCACCAACACCATGCACAAGGTGGCCGACGCGGTGGCGGCGGCCGTCTCGGTGCCGCTGGTGCACCTCGCTGACGCCACGGCGGACGCGGTCCGCGCGGCGGGGGTGCGGAAGGTGGGGCTGCTGGGCACGGCCTTCACCATGGAGCAGGACTTCTATCGGGGCCGACTGCGGGACCGGGGACTGGATGTACGCGTTCCGGACGCGGCGGGCCGGGCCCTGGTGCACGAGGTGATCTACGGCGAACTGTGCCTGGGCGAGGTGCGTGCCGAATCCCGGGAGGCGTACCGGGAGATCATCCGGGGCCTGGTGGCGGACGGCGCGGAGGGGGTGATCCTCGGCTGCACGGAGATCGAACTGCTCATCGGCCAGGAGGACAGCCCGGTGCCGGTCTTTGCCACCGCTCGGCTGCACGCCTTGGCGGCGGTCGACGTGGCCCTGTCCGGTGGCGGCGAGTAGAGAGCCGCGCGGAGGGAGTTCGGCCGGCGGATCGATCCGAGCCGGTGAATCGGGCCGGATCCCGCCGGCTGTCCGCGAGCCGGAACGGGCCCGGAACGGGCTCTGCACGGGCCGCTGTTCGCGTCGTTCCCC
>NZ_JBHXJG010000364.1:0-5272 GCF_042723425.1 Streptomyces sp. NPDC058375
GCCCCGACCCTTCGAAGGGTCGGGGCACCGGCATGTCGTGCGCGGGGACCATGTCGTGCGCGGGGACGGGGCGGCCGGTCAGCCCGTCGTCTCGTCCGGGGCGGGGTGCTCCTCGGGGTGTGCGCCCGCGTTGCGCGGTGCGTTCCGGCCGGCGCCGGCCTCGTCCAGCTCGGGCTCGTCGTCCTGGCGGGCCACCCGGTCCGGGACCGGTATGTCGAGATCGTCCTCGCCCTCCTGAGTCTGCTGGTCCGGCAGGTCCGCCGGTATGGGAGGCGGGCTGGCGGAAGCACCGGTGTAGGCGGTGCCTTCCGGCCTGCGGTCGGTCATGAGAGCTTCCTTCCGTACGCCCGGTGCGACCGGGGACAAGTGGTGCGTCCAGGTGGGTACCCGCACTCCGGGAGAAGATGCGGAGCCCAGGGCGTACGGCCATATTAGGAGCCCCGGGGCCACCGGCCGGCGGCGTGTGGCGCGGCACGGAGCGGCGGAAACGTCGCCCGCGGAGTGTGGCTCGCCCGAGCGCGGGTACCCGGGGCGATGCCCCAGTCGGGTGGACGACCTCACCCGACGAACCCGGCGGAAGGATGCCCCCATGCTGATGGCCCACCCCACGGTGCTGCGCAATCTGATCGAGCAGTACGAGGCCCTGCGTGTGCTGCACGCGGACAGCGGCGGCGAGGAGGCCCGGCAGCGCATGGACGACGTGGCGTACACGCTGTGCGTGTCGACCGGCACGGCCGACGTCGACAGCGCGCTGGTCGCCGCCCGCCACCGGTTGCCCGGCGCCCGGCCCGAGGACGACTCCGTCCTCTCCGCCTGAGCGCCGTCGACCGTCGAAGGGGAGGGCACTGTGGTCCGCACGGTGGGCGTCGAGGAAGAACTGCTGCTGGTCGATTCGGCGAGCGGAGAGGCACGGGCGCTGTCCTCGGCGGTGCTGGCGATCGCCGAGAAGGACGCGGTCGGGGAGTCGGCCTTCGAATCGGAACTGCACCGCCAGCAGGTGGAGTTCTCCACCCACCCCTGCGCGGACATGGACGAGCTCGCCGAGTCGGTCCACCGGTGGCGGGCCGAAGCCGTGAGGCACGCCTCCGACGCCGGTGCGTCGGTCGCGGCCCTGGCGACCTCACCGCTCCCGGTCAGCCCGGAGATCGGCACGGGGGAGCGGTACCGGTGGATGGCCGAGCGCTTCGGGCTGACCGCCCAGGAGCAGCTGACCTGCGGCTGCCACGTCCATGTCTCGGTGGCCTCGGACGAGGAGGGCGTCGCCGTGCTCGACCGGGTGCGCTGCTGGCTGCCCGTCCTGCTCGCTCTGAGCGCCAATTCCCCGTTCTGGCAGGGGCAGGACAGCCGGTACAGCAGCTACCGCAGCCAGGTGTGGGGACGGTGGCCGTCGGCCGGCCCGGTGGACGTCCACGGCTCCGCCGAGGCGTACCACGCCCGTGTGCGGTCCCTGGTCGGCACCGAAGTGCTCCGGGACGAAGGGATGATCTACTTCGACGTCCGCCTCTCGCACCGCTATCCCACCGTGGAGGTCAGGATCGCGGACGTCTGCCTGGACCCGGCCGACACCGTGCTGCTGGCCACACTGGTGCGGGGTCTGGTGGAGACGGCCGCACGGGAGTGGCGGGCCGGTGAGCCGCCCCCGGTGGCCAGTACCTCCCTGCTGCGCGCGGCCTCCTGGCAGGCGGGCCGCTCGGGCGTGGAGGACCGGCTGGTCCACCCCCGCTCCTGGCGGCCGGAGCCCGCCCCCGAGGTCCTGCGGGCCCTGCTGGACCATGTCCGGGACGCCCTGGAGGACAGCGGCGACCTGGCAGCCGCGGAGAAGGCCCTGGCCGCCGTGGACCGGCGCGGGAACGGGGCCCGGATCCAGCGCGAGACCCTGGCGCGGACCGGGAGCCTGCGCGACACCGTCGCCGAATGCGTCCGGATAACGGCCGGCTGAGCCGCCGAGCGGCATCCGATGAACGACACCTCAGGAACGGAGCAGTCCATGTCCACCAAGTCCACCAACGCCCTCGACGACCGCCGGATCCTGGCCATCGTCACCAACTACGGCGTCGAGCAGGACGAACTCGTCGTCCCCGTGAAGCACCTGCGCGACCACGGGGCGCAGGTCAGCGTGGCGGCGGTCTCCGCCGATCCGATCCGCACCCTCGTCGGCGACCGGGATCCCGGCGAGACAGTGCGTCCCGATCTCACGCTCGACGACGTCGACCCCGCCGCGTACGACCTCCTCCTGGTCCCGGGCGGCACGCTGAACGCCGATTCGCTGCGCCTGGAGGAGGCCACCACCCGGATCGTCAGCTCGTTCGCCGCCTCCGGCCGGCCGGTGGCCGCCATCTGCCACGGGCCGTGGGCGCTGGTCGAGGGCGGCTACGTCCGGGACAAGACGCTGACCTCGTACGTCTCGCTGCGCACCGACATCACCAACGCGGGCGGCACCTGGGTCGACAAGCCGGTGGTCCGCGACGACGCCTCCGGCTGGCCGCTCATCACCTCCCGGAACCCCGGAGACCTGGAGGACTTCCTCGGCGAGATCGACGCGGTGCTCGCCGAGAGCTGAGCCGGCCGCCGCGGGGCGTCCCGGCAGGTGCACGCGGGCGGCCGCGGGACCGGGCGGCACCCGGGGGGTCGACATGCCGCTGCCGCTGGGCGAGCAACTGCCGCGCATCTACTGACGCACACGGGGAAGGGCCGGTCGGACGCGCGGGCTTTTCGACCGGCATCCTCGCGCCGCCGTCGCACGAGGAGCCAGGAGCCGCCGCGGCAGCCATTCGCCGATTCCCGACCAGGCGCCCTGGTGAGCGGTGACGAGCCCGGCGGCCTCGCGGTCGGGTCAGTCCAGAGTCTGGGTCAGCTCGCTGCGCGTCGTCGTGTGCACGACCCGGCCGCGCGCCCCGTTGACCAGCGGGAGGTACGGCGGCACATGGCCGCACTCGACGTCCGCGACGATCGGCACGCCCAGGGGCCCGAGCGCGTCCAGCACGGCCTGGTGCTGGGTCATCGAGTCAGTGCCCGGTGCTGACGTCCGGCCGACCAGGACCGCGTCGGCGGCCTCGAAGAACCCGGCCATCCGCATCCCGTGGAGATTGCGGCAGATGGTGAACGCGTCGTGGCCGCCGGCCTCCACGTACACGAGAAGCCCCTCCGGGGCGTGCGCCCGTGCGAACGCGGAGGTGTCGAGGTACGGCGTCCCGGTGAGGTTGCACAGCACCTCGATGCAGCCCCCGATCAGCCGCCCCTCGACGTCCACATCGCCGCCGCCGTCCAGCCGGGTCCACCGCCCCGGGGTGTCCAGCGTGAACGTGCGGGCGTCCGGACGCTCCGCGTAGTCGTCCCGGCCCGAGGCCCGGTGCCGCTCCGGCGGTACCTGGGTGAACCGGTGGCCCGGCGGTGCGGCGACGACGTCGAGCCAGGACACCAGCCCCTCCGGCACCCGGTACGGGGTGTCCATGAGGTTGTTCCCGTGGACGGTCGCCACCCCGGTGAGCAGGGTCAGCGGCGTCATCACGGTCGACATGTCGGAGTAGCCGACCACCCAGGTCGGCTCGGCCGCCCGCACCGCCTCCCAGTCGATCAGCGGCAGCAGATCGAGCGCCGTCTCCCCGCCCCACGGCGGCACCACGGCCCTGATGCCGGGGTCCGTCAGCATCGCCGTCAGCTCGGCCGCCCGCTCGACGGCGGGCGCGCTGACGTGCCCGGAGCCGTCCATGCACCGGCCGGTCACGACCTCGTACCCGCGCGCCTCGACATCGCGCACCGCCACGGCGAGTCGCTCGCCCAGTTCCTCGGGCACGCCGCTCGACGGGGACGTGACGCCGACGCGGTCACCGGGGCGCAGAGGGCGCGGATATCGAACGGACATGTGCCGGATTCTGGCACAGTGCCCGGCCTGGTGACCGAGGCCGTCTCGAACCGGTGAGCACGGAAGGTTAGGCTGACCTAAGTCAATTCGGTTTTCTCGTCCCCGCGGGCGAGGCGCTCAGGCCGACCACGCGTACGAAGGGGCAGTGTCCATGACGATCCACCGAGCCGTCGTCGCCCGAGTTCGGCCGCTCACCGCGACCATGACCCGCGTCACCCTCCACGGCGACGGTCTGAAGGGCTTCACGAGCACCGGGGCCGGCGACGAGTACGTGCGGATCTTCCTCCCGCACGGCCCGGACCGCACCGACGTCTCCCTGCCCCGGACCACCGAGCAGGGCGGATGGGAGACCCCCGAGGGGCGGCCCGTCGCGCCGATGCGCACGTACACGATTCGCGCGGTCCGCCCGGAGGCCGGCGAGCTCGACATCGACTTCGTGCTGCACGAGGGCGGCGTGGCGTCCGGCTGGGCCGCCGGGGCGCGGCCCGGGGACGTCGTGGGCGTCAACGACCCCACCGGCCTCTACAACCCCCCGGCCGATCTCTCCTGGCAGGTGCTGGTCGCCGACCAGACCGGTCTGCCGGCCGCCGCCCGACTGCTGGAGAACACCCCGGACCATGTCAGGACCCGGGTCGTCCTGGAGGCGCCCGACCCCTCGGCCGTGCTGCCGCTGCGGGAGCCCGCCGACTCCAAGGTGACCTGGACCTACGGCGGCAACGGTCACGGTCCGAGCCGGCTGGCCGACCTGGTGACCGCGGCCGTCCCGCCCGGCACGGACCTCGCGGGCGGGTACGTCTGGGTGGCCGGCGAGACCAACGCCCTGCGCGCCGTGCGCCGCTACCTCCGCCGCGAGCTGGGGCTCCCGGCCGAGCGCTTCAAGGTCGTCGGCTACTGGATACCGAACTCCGACACCTGGTCCGAGCGGTACGAAGCCCTGCCCGAGCCCGTCCGCTCCGAGCTGGAGGCCCTCTGGGACAACCCGGCGACGGGCGGTGACACCGAGGACCTCACCATCCGGTACGAGGCCCGCCTGAGCGACCTCGGACTCTGACCGGGCCCCGGGCACCGGTCCTCCTCGTCCTCCACAAGCCGAAAAAACCGCTGGGACGCACGTGTGTTGGGGGATTCGATGAGTCAACCGCGAGATAGGTGGGTAGGGTCGCCGTCGATCAAGTAAAGGTAGCCTGGCCTAAATAGACGGAGTATTCGGTGACCAATCCGTTCGAGGACGAGGACGGCGCCTATCTGGTGCTCGTCAACGACGAGGGACAGCACTCCCTGTGGCCGGCGTTCGCCGAGGTGCCCTCCGGATGGACCGTCGTAACAAACGCACGCACCCCCCCGGCCGGCCAGGGCTACAAGCACCAGAAAAAGACCCCCCAACCGGCCAACAAAAATATTGGCAGCAAT
>NZ_JBHXJG010000365.1:0-5240 GCF_042723425.1 Streptomyces sp. NPDC058375
TCCCCGACCGACCGGGGAACAGCGCGGCGGCGCCTTTTCGTTGAGACCCCTGTTCGTCGAGACCCCGCCGTTCCGCCCGGGTGTGAGGTGTGGCACGATGCTGGCCACCCCTCGGGGGTGTTCCCACCCCTTCACCGGGCTTCCAGGAACCATCAGGAGACATACCGCGTGCAGACCTCCGCGCTCCCGGACCTCGCCCACACCGCCGCCAAGCCGGTGCACTGGCTCGCCACGGCCGCGGCGATGGCGGGTGTCGTCGCGCTGGCCGGGCTGCTCCAGCCCCGCACGGCCACCGCGACCGCCACGGCCCCCGAGCAGCGGACCACCACGCAGCAGGTCCCCGCGCCCGCCCCGGACCCGGCCGGCGTGGACTTCCCGCTGGAGTGCGGGGGAGCCGGGACGACCGTCGCGAAACAGGCCCCCGGCGATCTCGACGACGACGGGCGGCCGGAAACCGTCGCCGTGGTGCACTGCGCCGCCGGATCGGGCACCCCGCCCGGCGGCATCTACGTCCTGACACAGGCCGACGGGGCCGCACCCCGGGTCGTGGCGACCCTGGTGGACCCCGCCGACAAGAAGACCGTCGGGGACTTCGCCGTGCGCGACGGCGTCGTCTCGGCGACCCTGCTCGGCTACTCCTCGCTGGAGGTGCCCCGCTGCTGCCCCGACCAGGAGGAACAGGCCTCCTGGCGATGGAAGGGGCAGGCGTTCGTCCGCACCTCCGGGGACCTCGCCCGCAGCGTCTGACGCCCTCTCCCGGGCAGCCCCGGGCCACGCGGCCGACCTGCTAGTCGGCGTCCGGCCCGTACACCTCGACGTTGTCCTTGACGCGCCGCACATGGATGCAGTCGCCGGGGCACTCCTTGGCCGAATCCACGACGTCCTGGAGGAGCGGCAGCGGCACCGGAGTGGTCGCCCCCGGGTCCTGCAGCAGCTCGTCGTCGCCGCTCTTCACGTACGCCAGGCCGTCGATGTCCAGCTCGAAGACGTCGGGGGCGTACTGCACACAGATGCCGTCCCCGGTACAGAGGTCCTGGTCGATCCAGACCTCCAGGTCCTGCGTGTCACTGTCGCCCGGCGAGTCCTGCTGCACGGTCATGTGTCCTGCCGTTCCTGCGTATCTGAACCAATTGGAGCGAGCCCTGACGGGTGTTGAACAGTTCGACGATACAACCGGCGGCTTTCCGGTGCCGAAGGGTGGGTATTCCCTTGACGTGAGGGAGAGCGCAAGGGTGAAGATCGGACACGCCCCGCAGTCTTTGTGATCTAGGGGTTTCAATCACCACCCACCCAGGTAGGGTCAGGAAGCGTCCAGCTCCCCATGGAGGAGGTGAGGACCGTGGCAGCCCACGACGACGACATCAACCGCGGCACCCGGCCCGCGCGAGGGTCAGAGGACCCAGCCGGCCAGGTTGCCTATCTCGAGCAGGAAATCGCCGTCCTGCGACGTAAGCTCGCCGACTCTCCGCGTCACTCGAGGATTCTCGAAGAGCGGATCGTCGAGTTGCAGACGAATCTGGCAGGCGTGTCCGCACAGAACGAACGGCTCGCCAACACGCTCCGTGAGGCGCGTGACCAGATCGTGGCCCTCAAGGAGGAGGTCGACCGGCTCGCGCAGCCGCCGGCCGGCTTCGGCGTCTTCCTTCAGGCCAACGAGGACGGCACCTGCGACATCTTCACCGGGGGCCGCAAGCTCCGGGTGAACGTCAGCCCCAGTGTCGAGCTCGAAGATCTGCGGCGTGGCCAGGAGGTCATGCTCAACGAAGCGCTCAACGTGGTCGAGGCCATGGAGTTCGAGCGCGCCGGGGACATCGTCACCCTCAAGGAGATCCTTGAGGACGGCGAGCGCGCCCTGGTGGTCGGGCACACCGACGAGGAGAGGGTGGTGCGGCTCGCCGAGCCGCTGCTGGACATCACCATCCGCTCCGGCGACGCTCTGCTCCTGGACTCCAGGTCGGGCTACGTCTACGAGGTGGTCCCCAAGAGCGAGGTCGAGGAGCTCGTCCTCGAAGAGGTCCCGGACATCGACTACGACAAGATCGGCGGCCTGGGCGACCAGATCGAGCTGATCCGCGACGCGGTCGAGCTTCCGTATCTGCACCCCGACCTCTTCAAGGAGCACGAGCTGCGCCCGCCGAAGGGCATCCTGCTCTACGGCCCGCCCGGCTGTGGCAAGACGCTCATCGCCAAGGCCGTCGCCAATTCGCTCGCCAAGAAGGTCGCCGAGGTGACCGGGCAGCCCGCGGGGAAGAGCTACTTCCTCAATATCAAGGGCCCCGAGCTCCTCAACAAGTACGTCGGCGAGACCGAGCGGCACATCCGCCTGGTCTTCCAGCGCGCGAGGGAGAAGGCGAGCGAGGGCACCCCCGTCATCGTCTTCTTCGACGAGATGGAGTCCCTCTTCCGCACCCGCGGCAGCGGCGTCAGCTCGGACGTGGAGAACACCATCGTCCCGCAGCTGCTCGCCGAGATCGACGGGGTGGAGGGCCTGGAGAACGTCATCGTCATCGGCGCCTCCAACCGCGAGGACATGATCGACCCCGCCATCCTGCGGCCAGGCCGACTCGATGTGAAGATCAAGATCGAGCGTCCGGACGCCGAGGCGGCGAAGGACATCTTCGCGAAGTACCTGACCCCGGGGCTCCCGCTGCACGCGGACGATCTGGCCGAGCACACCGGCTCCCGGCCGGCCGCCGCCCACGCCATGATCCAGTCCGTCGTGGAGCGGATGTACACGGAGTCCGAGGAGAACCGCTTCCTCGAGGTGACGTACGCCAACGGCGACAAGGAAGTCCTCTACTTCAAGGACTTCAACTCCGGCGCGATGATTCAGAACATCGTCGACCGGGCGAAGAAAATGGCCATCAAGGCATTCCTGGAACAGGGCCAGAAGGGGCTGCGGGTCGCTCATCTCCTGCAGGCCTGCGTGGACGAGTTCAAGGAGAACGAGGACCTGCCCAACACCACCAACCCGGACGACTGGGCCAGGATTTCCGGCAAGAAGGGCGAGCGGATCGTCTTCATCCGTACGCTCGTCACCGGAAAGCAGGGCGCGGACACCGGGCGCTCCATCGATACGGTGGCCAATACCGGCCAGTACCTGTAATACACGGACCGGCTGCGGAAGGCCTCAGGGGCCTCCGCAGCCGGTTGCATTCCCCCGTTCCGGCCATGCCGGAGCAAACTCGTAATGGAGCTCCCCACCGGCGCAGAGGCGCTCTAGGCTCTGCGGTACCGCCGAGTCGCGCAGTGCGGTGACGGGCACCGCACACGCACCGGACACAGCAGCGGTACTTGAGCGTCGCTCCCGGAGGGGAGCGACGCCGGGCAAGGAGGGCCGCATGACCGTACGGCGAGTAATGGGCATCGAGACCGAGTATGGGATCTCCGTCCCCGGCCACCCCAACGCCAATGCCATGCTCACCTCGTCCCAGATCGTCAACGCCTACGCGGCGGCGATGCACCGGGCGCGCCGCGCCCGCTGGGACTTCGAGGAGGAGAATCCGCTGCGTGACGCGCGAGGCTTCGACCTCGCCCGTGAGACCGCCGACTCCAGCCAGCTCACCGACGAGGACATCGGCCTGGCCAATGTCATCCTCACCAACGGCGCCCGGCTGTACGTCGACCACGCGCACCCCGAATACAGCTCCCCGGAGATCACCAACCCGCTCGACGCGGTGCTCTGGGACAAGGCCGGCGAACGGATCATGGCCGAGGCCGCCGAGCGGGCGGCCGCCATCCCGGGCGCCCAGCCGATCCACCTCTACAAGAACAACACCGACAACAAGGGCGCCTCCTACGGCACGCACGAGAACTACCTCATGCAGCGGGAGACGCCGTTCTCGGACATCGTGCGCCATCTGACGCCGTTCTTCGTCTCCCGCCAGGTCGTCACCGGCGCGGGCCGGGTCGGGATCGGCCAGGACGGCCATGAGCACGGTTTCCAGATCAGCCAGCGCGCCGACTACTTCGAGGTCGAGGTCGGCCTGGAGACGACGCTCAAGCGCCCCATCATCAACACCCGGGACGAGCCCCACTCCGACGCGGAGAAGTACCGCCGGCTCCATGTGATCATCGGCGACGCCAATCTCTCGGAGATCTCCACCTATCTCAAGCTCGGCACCACGTCCCTGGTGCTGTCGATGATCGAGGACGCCTTCATCAACGTCGACCTCGCGGTCGACCAGCCCGTGCGCACCCTGCACCAGGTCTCCCACGACCCGGAGCTGCGCCAGCTCATCACGCTCCGCAGCGGCCGGACACTCACCGCGGTCCAGCTCCAGATGGAGTATTTCGAGCTGGCCCGCAAATACGTCGACGAGCGGTACGGCACGGACGCCGACGAGCAGACCAAGGACATCCTGACCCGCTGGGAGGACACCCTCAACCGGCTGGAGACCGATCCGATGAGCCTATCGGGCGAGCTGGACTGGATCGCCAAGCGGGAGCTCATGGAGGGCTACCGCCGCCGCGACGCGCTGGACTGGGACGCCCCCCGGCTGCATCTGGTGGACCTCCAGTACGCGGACGTACGGCCCGACAAGGGCCTCTACAACCGCCTGGCGGCCCGCGGGAAGATGAAGCGCCTCCTGGACGAGGACGACGTCACCAGGGCCCGTACAGCGCCCCCGGAGGACACCAGGGCCTACTTCCGGGGCCGCTGCCTGGAGCAGTACGCCGACGATGTGGCGGCGGCCTCCTGGGACTCGGTGATCTTCGACCTGCCGGACCGCGACTCCCTGCAGCGGGTGCCCACCCTGGAGCCGCTGCGCGGGACGAAGGAACACGTGAAGGACCTGCTCGACCGCTGCCGTACGGCGGAGGAGCTGGTCCGGACGCTGTCGGGCGGCTGAAAGGCCTCCGGGCTGGGAATCAATCACCTGAGGCACGGGCTTGCATCAACTACCGGGCCAAATGTCGGACCCGGTGGGTAGGGTCTGATCAAGAGCTGCGATTGCTTCGAACCGAGCGGGGTGAGCTACATGGCGACCAAGGACACCGGCGGCGGACAGCAGAAGGCGACACGTTCCACCGAGGAGGTCGAGGAGCAGGCGCAGGACGCGCAGGCGTCCGAGGACCTCGCGGAGCGACAGGAGAAGCTGAGCGACGACGTCGACTCGGTGCTGGACGAGATCGACGACGTCCTCGAAGAGAACGCCGAGGACTTCGTCCGGTCCTTCGTTCAAAAGGGTGGACAGTAGTTCATCAGTGTGAACGCTTGGTAGGAAGCGGGGTGACGG
>NZ_JBHXJG010000366.1:0-5215 GCF_042723425.1 Streptomyces sp. NPDC058375
CAGCCGTGGAACGGGCCCTCTCCGCGTCCTCCGCACCCGGCCTGAGTCCTCTACACCCGGCGTGGCGGCCGCGGAAGGAAGCCGCTAGTCCGGGCCCGGTACGCGTCGAACCCGGGCCGGTCGGCCATGTGCCGCTCCAGCAGGGCCGCGCCGCTCCCCTTGGTCAGCAGGAAGGTCATCACCAGCGGGCCCACGACGGTGGCGGCAGCGGCGGCGGGCGCCTGGCAGACGAAGAGGAAGAGCCCCCACCAGACACAGAAGTCGCCGAAGTAGTTCGGATGGCGGGTCCAGGACCACAGGCCCCGGTCCATGATCTTCCCCTCGTTGGCGGGGTCGGCCTTGAACCGGGCGAGCTGGGCGTCACCGATCGCCTCGAAGGCCAGCCCGACCGCCCACAGCAGCGCCCCCGCCCAGGCCCACCAGGCGAGCGGCGCGGTGGGGTACTGCGCGGCCTGGACCGGGAGCGAGACGAGCCAGACCAGAGCGCCCTGGAGCAGATACACCTTGCGCAGGGCGTACAGCTGGGGGTTGCCGGGGGCCTTGGCCAGCATCTTCGCGTAGCGCGGGTCCTCCCCGTGCCCGCGGCCCCGCCGCCCGATGTGAATCGCGAGGCGCAGCCCCCAGATCACGGTCAGCGCGGTGACCAGGAGCCGGCGGTCGTCGTCGCCGACGCCCGCCGAGAGGGCGTAGGAGACCAGGGCGACGACGGCGAACCCGAGCCCCCAGGCGATGTCGACGATCCGGTGCACGCCCTTGTCGAGGGCGACGGCGAAGGTGACGAGCATGACGCCGAGGGCGGCGACGGCCGCGCCCGCGAGCCCGCTCGCGAACGCGGCCCAGGCGAAGCCGCTCACCGGCCCTCCTCAGGGACGGCCGACGCGTACCAGTCGCGCCGGGTGGCCGGCATGGCGGCGGAGCCGACCGGGTCGGGCCGTACGGAGAGGATCTGGTCGACGCCCATCCGCCGTTCCTCGAACGCGAGGGCGCCGCCGACGAGATAGAGCCGCCACACCCGTGCGGTCTCCTCCCCCACCTTGCTGTGTAGGGCCCCGCTCAGTCCGGCACGGGCGGCGGGCACCGGCGCGCGGGGGCCGACCGCGCCGAGGCGCAGGGCGAGGCCGGCCGCCTTGATCCGGTCGGCGAGGGCGGGCGAGGGCACGGTGAGGCCGCGTTCGCGCACGGCGCGGCGCATGGCGCGCAGCCCGTCGCCGAGGTCGGCGTCCAGGTCGATGTCGCCGGTGATGCAGGCCTCGGCGAGGCCCAGTTCGCCCGGCTCCCACAGCAGGCGGCGCAGGGCTCTGCGGGTCCGCACATGGACGGTGGGGGCGTCGCTGGGTCCGGTCTCGCTGCCGTCCCACATCCGGACCCGGACCGGCAGTCCGCCGCCGAGGAACCGCTCGATCAGCGGTTCGACGCGCTGGGCGGCCCCGGTCGGGGTGCGCCGGGCGGGGGGCCGGGTGGCGGAGGTCGTCACGCCGTCTCCTCACGGGTCAGCAGCAGCTGCTGCACATCGAGATAGCCGGAGCGGAAGCCCGCTTCGGAGTACGCGAGGTAGAAGGTCCACATGCGGCGGAAGACCGCGTCGAAGCCGAGGGCGTGGATCTCGGCCGCCCGTCCGGTGAACCGCTCCCGCCACAGCCGGAGCGTTTCGGCGTAGTGCGCGCCGAAGCGGATGCGCTGGGTGGTGCGCAGGCTCGTGCGGCCGGTGGTGATCCGCTCCACGGCCTCGGTGGAGGGCAACAGTCCGCCGGGGAAGATGTACTTGTGGATCCAGGTGTACGTGGAGCGGCTGGCGCGCAGCCGGTCGTCGGGCATGGTGATGGCCTGGAGGGCGACCCGGCCGCCGGGGGCGAGCAGCCGGTCCAGCGTCTCGAAGTAGACCGGCCAGAACTCCTCGCCGACCGCCTCGACCATCTCGACGCTGACGATGGCGTCGTAGTCGCCGGTGACGTGGCGGTAGTCGCTCAGCCGCACCTCGACGCGGTCCTCGAATCCGGCCTCGCGGATGCGGGCGAGAGCGAGGGTGCGCTGCTCGGCGGAGAGGGTGACGGTGACGACCCGGGCGCCGCGGGCGGCCGCGCGGATGGCCAGTTCGCCCCAGCCGGTGCCGATCTCCAGGAGGCGGGTGCCCTCGGTGACCCCGGCGGCGTCCAGCAGCCGGTCGATCTTGCGGTGCTGGGCGGCGGGCAGCAGGTCGTGGTCGGCGGGGAAGCCGCGGAAGACGGCGGCGGAGTAGGAGAGCGTCTCGTCGAGGAAGAGGGCGAACAGCTCGTTGGACAGGTCGTAGTGGTGGCTGATGTTGTCCCGGGAGCCCTCGGGGGTGTTCATCTGCGCGGCGGGCCTGCGCAGGGCCCAGATGCCGCACAGGCGTTGCAGCGGCCGGGGGACGAGGTCGGCGGCGTTGTCGGCGAGCACGGTCAGCACGGCGACGA
Source organism: Streptomyces sp. NPDC058375 (assembly GCF_042723425.1). Taxonomy (NCBI): domain Bacteria; kingdom Bacillati; phylum Actinomycetota; class Actinomycetes; order Kitasatosporales; family Streptomycetaceae; genus Streptomyces; species Streptomyces sp. NPDC058375. Next base: position 2,433 of record NZ_JBHXJG010000366.1, read on the forward strand.
GGTCGGGGGCGTCCCACTCCCCCGCCATGTAGGACTCGCCGAAGCCGATGAGTCCGCTCGCGCCGATCCGCCGGAAGAAGGCGTCCGGGTCGCGGATGTCCATGAGCGGCCCGCCGAGGCCGACGTCCTCCCGGCCCGCGAGGCGGGCGCGCAGGGGGAGCCGGGCGAACGCGCGGCGGACGACGCGTTCCGCGACGGCGGTCCGGGCGCGGGACGCCCGGGGCAGGGTGACGATGTCGGGCCAGCGTTCCGGGTCGGTCCCGGGGGTGTGCTGTGCCGGCAGCGCCGAGGTGGGAGCGGTCACTGCATGCCTTCCTGTGTGCGGTGAGGGGGACGGGGCTGCACGGGGAGCCCGCGCAGGTAGAGCCGGATTCCGTGCAGGCGGATCGCGGCGGAGACGAGGACGGTGGAGAGGGGGTGGCGCAGGGCGAGGCGGACCAGTTCGCGCGGTGTGGCGGGGCGGCGCCCGCCCCGTACGGTCGCGGTGAACGGGCGGCCCCCGTCCCGCTCCAGATGGATGCTCAGGTCGAGACGCGACCCGGGCTCGGGCAGCCGCATCCGGTAGCCGCCGTCCACGGGGAAGAACGGCGAGACGTAGAACCCCTTGCCGGTCACGGCTCGGTCGTTCCCGTCGGGGCGCAGAAGGTAGCCGTGGCGTCCGCCGTACGTGTTGTGCACCTCGGCGACGACGCAGAGGGGGCTGCCGTCGGCGCGGTGGCACCAGTAGACGGTGATCGGGTTGAAGACGTACCCGAACACCCGGGCCTGGGTGAGCATGGTGACGGTGCCGTCGCCCAGCTCCACGCCCCGGGCGCGCAGGAAGCGCTCGAGACCGTCCCGGATGGTGGGGGCGGTGCCGGCGAAGTGGTCGCGGGGGTCGAACCGGGCCAGCGGCCGCAGGGTGCGCGGCAGCCGGGGCGGCCGGTCGGGGTCGATCAGCCACAGATACGTCCGGTGCCGGAACGCGTACTTCGTGGGCCGGTTCCGTACGTGCGTGATGGTGCACGGGTAGAGGGCGCTCACCACCGCACCCCCAGGGCGGCGGCGGCCTCGACCCCCGAACGGCAGCCGTCCTCGTGGAACCCCCAGCCGTGGTACGCACCCGCGTAGGCGGTGACGGGACCGGACAGGGCGGGCAGCCGGCCCTGGGCCGCGACCGACTCCGGGGTGTAGACGGGGTGCTCGTAGACCATGCGGGCGCGGACGGTGCCCGGGTTGACCCGGTCGGAGCCGTTCAGCGTGACGACGAAGGTGTCCGGGGCGTCGAGCCGCTGGAGCCGGTTCATGTCGTAGCTGACGGTGACCCGGTCGGCGTCGGCGGCGCAGGAGGGCATCAGGTAGTTCCAGGAGGCCCTGGCCCCCCGGGCGCGCGGCAGCAGTGCGGTGTCCGTGTGGAGCAGGGTCGGGTTGCGGGAGTACCGGAACGCGCCGAGCGTGCTGCGCTCGGCGTCGGTCGGGTCGGCGAGCATCCGCAGCGCCTGGTCGGGGTGGGTGGCGATGACGACGGAGTCGTACGGGGTGGTCGTGCCGTCCTCCGTGGTGATGTCGACGCCGTCCGCGTGCCGGGTGATGGCGCGCACCGGGGTCGCGGTGTGCACGGCGGCGAGCTGCTTGACGACGAGGTCGACGTAAGCGCGCGACCCGCCGGTGACGGTGCGCCAGACCGGGGAGTTCCCGATGGTGAGCATGCCGTGGTGGTCGAGGAAGCGGAAGAGATAGCGGGCCGGGTAGCGCAGGGCGGTGACCGGGTCGCAGGACCAGACGGCGGAGACCATCGGCGTCAGGAAGTGGGCGTGGAAGTACGGCGAGAAACGCCCGCGCCGGGCGAACTCCCCCAGCGTCGTCTCGCTCGCCCCGCTCTCCGGCAGCGCCAGCAGGGCCCGGGCGGCGCGGTGGAAGCGCGGCACCTCGGCGAGCATCCGCAGATAGCGTCCGCGCACGGCGGAGCCCGGCCGGGCGAAGAGACCGGCGGGCCCACGGGCCCCCGCGTACTCCAGGCCGCACCCCTCGCACCGTACGGACATCGACATCTCGGACTCCTGGGTGGCGACGCCGAGTTCGTCGAAGAGCCGCAGCAGACGGGGGTAGGTCCGCCGGTTGTGCACGATGAACCCGGAGTCGACGCGGTGCACCCGGCCGTCGGACGCGCCCAGGTCGTGGGTGTGGGCGTGGCCCCCGAGGCGGTCGTCGGCTTCGTACAGCGTCACTTCATGAGCGTCCTGGAGAACGTGGGCGGCGGTCAGTCCCGCCACCCCGGCTCCCACCACGGCCGTCCGCCGCCGTTCCCCTGTCATTTCGGCTCCCTCCGGTCCTTCCGAACTGGTCGGAGCGCTGCTGGAGTGCCCCTCACCCTGCATTCGTGGCCGGTGGCCGAGAGGATTGGTCGATCATCGACTCTGCTCCGAACGAGTGAATGAGGCCCCGGGACCAATCCGCCGACCGACCGGCGCCGAACCCCCTGTGTGAGAACGGACCGGAACGAAGCGAGGACGGACGGGGCGCACCTGCCCCATCCGTCCGGCCCGGCGCGGACGGACGGGGCACACGTGCTCCGTCGGTCCGGCCCGGCGCGGGCATACCTGCCCCGGCGGTTCCGCTCGGCGCGTGTCGTGGTCGCCGCGCCCGGCGGCCCGGCCGCTGGATGCGGGGTGTGCCGTCGCGCCGCCCTGGTACGCCGTACGGGACCGGCCGGCGCCGGTCCCCGCGGTGCCCGGGGCGGGGCGGACAGGGCGTGTCCGGCGGATCAGGACCCGATCAGGATCCGCCGGACGCGCCCTGGGCAC
>NZ_JBHXJG010000367.1:0-5210 GCF_042723425.1 Streptomyces sp. NPDC058375
CTCCCCGCCCGCCGCTGTCGTCCCCGTCCTCAGGCCACGAAGGAGCGCGGGGTGTCGGCTCCCGCTCCCGCCCCGGAGCGCACCAGGTCCACCGCCGCGGCCAGACGTACGGCCGCCTCGTCGGCGACCGGCCCGCTCACCGTGAACGGCAGCCGTACGTACCCCTCGAAGGCCCCGTCGACCCCGAAGCGGGGGCCCGACGGCACGCGGACGCCGACGCGTTCGCCCGCCACGGCCAGCCGGGATCCGGAGATGCCGCCGGTGCGCACCCAGAGCGTCAGTCCGCCGCGCGGCACGGTGAACTCCCAGTCCGGCAGCTCCCGGCGCACCGCCGTCACCAGGGCGTCCCGGTTCTCCCGGGCCTGGCTCCGCCGGACCTCGACGGCCTGTTCCCAGCCGCCGGTGCCCATGAGCCAGTTGATGGCGAGCTGTTCCAGGACGGGCGTGCCCATGTCGGCGTACGCGCGGGCGGCGACCAGGCTGCGGATGACGTCCGGGGCCGCGCGCACCCAGCCGATCCGCATCCCCGCCCAGAAGGCCTTGCTGGCCGAGCCGACGGTCAGGACCGTGCTGCCGGCCGGGTCGAAGGCGCAGACCCGGCGCGGCATGTCGATGTCGGCGTCCAGGCGGAGTTCGTTCATGGTCTCGTCGACGACCAGGACCGTTCCGGCGGACCGGGCCGCCTCCACCAGGTCGCGGCGCTGCTGCTCGTCGGCGAGCGCGCCGGTGGGGTTGTGGAAGTCGGCCACCACATAGGCGAGCCGGGGAGCTGCGTCCCGCAGCACCTGGCGCCAGCGGTTCATGTCCCAGCCGCCGAGCCCCTCCTGCATGGCGACCGGGACGAGGCGGGCGCCCGTCTCGCGCATCAGCTGGAGAATGTTGGCGTACGAAGGGGACTCGACCGCGATCCGTTCACCGCGGCCCGCGAAGAGGTGGCAGATCGCGTCGATGGCGCCCATCGCACCGGTGGTGACCATGATCTGTTCGGGCATGGTCGGGATGCCGAGCGCGGTGTAGCGGTCGGCGATCATCCGGCGCAGGGCGGGCAGCCCGGCCGGGTAGTCGCCGTGCGTGTGGGCGTACGGCGGCAGTTCCTCCAGCGCCCCCTGGACCGCCCGCGTCAGCCACGGTTCGGGTGCGGGCAGGGCCGCGCAGCCGAGGTCGATCATCGAGCCGAGGGACTCCGGCGGCAGCGGTTCGAGGCCGCGGGCGGGCAGCGGGTTGCCGGCCGGGACGGCGGTCCAGCTGCCCGCGCCGCGCCGGGACTCCAGGAAGCCTTCGGCGCGCAGGGCCTCGTAGGCGGCGGCGACGGTCGTGCGGCTCACCGACAGGGCGAGGGCCAGTTCGCGTTCGGCGGGGAGCCGGGCGGCGACCGGAACCCGGCCCTCCAGGACGAGCAGCCGTACGCCGTCGGCGAGCGCGCGGTACGCGGGCGGCTTGCGGCCGCCCGGTCCGGTGGGCCGGGTCTGTTGCGACCGGAGCTGCCGGGCGAGCTGGGCCGCTCCCACCGTCGATGTCCACTGTGCCATCGAAATCAGTCCACCTTCCTCGAATTGGCCATAGTCGGTGGCCGATCCCCTGCCACAGAGTGACATGAAGCAGTCCACCACCACTACATCAGGGGGCACAACGTGGCCAGGACCACCGGCCGGAGCAGCACTCATCTCACCCGGCGGCTGGTCCAGCTGTATGTCGGCCTGGCGCTCTACGGGGCGAGCTCCGCGCTTCTGGTCCGGGCCGGACTGGGCCTGGAGCCGTGGGGTGTGCTGCACCAGGGGCTCGCGGAGCGGACCGGGATCTCGATCGGCGTGGTGTCGATCATCGTCGGCGCGGTGGTACTGCTGCTGTGGATCCCGCTGCGCCAGCGGCCGGGGCTCGGCACGGTCTCCAACGTCTTCGTGGTCGGGCTGGCGATGGACGGGACGCTCGCGGTGGTCGGCGACCTCGACGCACTCGGCATCCGGATCCCGGTGATGGTGCTCGGCATCGTCCTCAACGGCGTGGCGACCGGGCTGTACATCGCGGCCCGCTTCGGCCCGGGGCCGCGGGACGGGCTGATGACCGGGCTGAACCACATCACCGGCCGCTCGATCCGGTTGGTCCGCACGGCGCTCGAAGTGGCGGTCGTGGCGACCGGCTTCGTGCTCGGCGGCTCGGTGGGGGCCGGCACGGTGCTGTACGCGCTGGCCATCGGCCCGCTGGCCCAGCTCTTCCTGCGGATGTTCGCGCTCCCCGCGCCCGCCGGCACGGGTGTCCCCGTCGCCTCGGGCGAGCCGTCCGCCCCCGCGACGGCCGCCGGTTCCGGACCCGTCGCCGCTCCGCCGTCCGGGCAGGCCATACTGCCGCAGTGAATCCGAGCCACCCGTATCTGGACCACCCGACGCCGATCCCGTTCGCCCATCGCGGCGGGGCGGCGGACGGGGTGGAGAACACCGCGACCGCCTTCCGCCGGGCGTCGAAGGCGGGCTACCGCTACTTCGAGACCGATGTCCACACCACGGCGGACGGCCGGCTGGTCGCCTTCCACGACGCGACGCTGGACCGGGTCACCGACGCCCGGGGCCGGATCGCCGAACTGCCCTGGAGCGAGGTGAGCCGGGCCCGGGTCGGGGGCGGCGAACCGCTCCCGCTCTTCGAGGAGCTGCTGGAGGAGTTCCCCGAGGCCCGCTGGAACGTGGACCTGAAGGCCGAGTCGGCGCTGGAGCCGCTGCTCGCCCTGATCCGCCGGACCGACGCGTGGGACCGGATCTGCGTCGGCTCGTTCTCCGAGGCCCGGGTGGCCCGCGCACACCGCCTGGCGGGCCCCCGGCTGGCCACGTCGTACGGGGTGCGGGGCGTCCTGGCGCTGCGGCTGCGTTCGTACGGGATCCCCGCACCGCTGCGCGCGGGCGCGGTGTGTGCACAGGTCCCCGAGCGGCAGGGCCCCATCCCTGTGGTGGACGCCCGCTTCGTCCGCACGGCGCACGCGCTCGGGCTCCGGGTGCACGTCTGGACGGTGAACGAGCCGGAGCGGATGGCGGCGCTCCTGGACCTCGGTGTGGATGGCATCATGACCGATCACATCGAGACGCTGCGCACGGTGCTGAGCGAGCGGGGGGCATGGTCCTGACGCCCGGTCCGTCCGCGTCCACAGGGGACGAGCGAGGGGACGCGGCGTGAGCACCGGGACCACAGGAACGGCCGATCCGTCCGGACAGCCGCCGGGCGGGGGTACGGCGGCCGCCCGCAAGCGGGAGCAGCACGGCTGGTACTTCTACGACTTCGCGTGCTCCGTCTACTCCACCAGCGTGCTGACCGTCTTCCTCGGTCCGTATCTGACGTCCATCGCGAAGGCGGCGGCGGACCCGGACGGCTTCGTGCATCCGCTGGGCATACCCGTGCGCGCGGGCTCGCTGTTCGCGTACTCCGTCTCGGCGTCCATCGTGGTGGCCGTGATCCTGATGCCGATCGTGGGCGCGGCGGCGGACCGTTCGGGGCGCAAGAAGCCGCTGCTGGCGGCGGCCGCGTACACGGGGGCGGCGGCGACGGCCGGGATGTTCTTCCTGGACGGCCACCGCTATCTGCTGGGCGCGTTCCTGCTGATCGTGGCCAACGCGTCGATCTCCGTGTCGATGGTCCTCTACAACGCCTATCTGCCGCAGATCTCCGAGCCGGAGGAGCGCGACGCGGTCTCCTCGCGCGGCTGGGCCTTCGGCTACACCTCGGGGGCGCTCGTCCTGGTCCTCAACCTGATCCTGTACACCGGCCACGAGTCCTTCGGGCTCGCGGAGTCCGACGCGGTGCGGATCTGCCTCGCCTCGGCCGGTGTGTGGTGGGGCGCGTTCACCCTCGTACCGCTGCGCCGGCTGCGCGACCGCCGGGTGAGGCCGGACGGCGAGGGGGCGGTGGGCTCCGGCTGGAAGCAGTTGCGGGCGACCCTGCGCGACATGCGGCGCCACCCGCTGACGCTCTCCTTCCTGCTGGCCTATCTCGTCTACAACGACGGGATCCAGACGGTGATCTCGCAGGCTTCGCTGTACGGCTCCGAGGAGCTGGGCCTGGATCAGACGACGCTGATCGTCGCGGTGCTACTGGTGCAGATCCTGGCGGTGGCGGGGGCGCTCGGCATGGGGCGGCTCGCCCGGACGTACGGCGCGAAGCGCACGATTCTGGGGTCGCTGGTCATCTGGACCCTGATCCTTCTCGCCGCCTATCTGCTGCCCGCCGACGCGCCGGTGTTCTTCTTCGTCCTGGCGGCGGCGATCGGCCTGGTGCTGGGCGGCAGCCAGGCCCTGTCCCGGTCGCTGTTCTCGCATCTGGTGCCACGCGGCAAGGAGGCGGAATACTTCTCCGCGTACGAGATGAGCGACCGCGGACTGAGCTGGCTGGGGCCCCTGGTGTTCGGTCTGGCGTACCAGGTGACCGGCAGCTACCGGGACGCGATCATCTCGTTGATCGTGTTCTTCGCCCTCGGCGCGGTGCTGCTCGCACGGGTTCCGGTGAGGCGTGCGGTGGAGGCCGCGGGCAACCCCGTACCGGAACGGATTTAGACGTTGAAGTCAAAGGCCGGTAGTATACGTCTTTGGCCTGCCCGGAGGACCGTTACTGCCAGTGGAAGCGGCTCAACCGTTGGGTGACAACATCCACCAGAGGTGACAAACCGGGCATGGGCGGGTACTCAACCCAGATAAAGCAGCGGCACGACGGGCGACGTATGACCCGCAACGGGAATCTTTACCGCCGACCGGACGTTGACCGGATGACGACGACAGCGACATTTTGTCCTGTGGGCGACAAGCCCGGGAGGCACGATTCATGAGTGAGCGAGCTCTCCGCGGCACGCGACTTGTGGTTACCAGCTACGAGACGGACCGCGGCATCGATCTGGCCCCGCGCCAGGCGGTGGAGTACGCATGCCAGAACGGACATCGATTTGAGATGCCGTTCTCGGTAGAGGCAGAGATTCCGCCGGAGTGGGAGTGCAAGGCGTGCGGCGCCCAGGCACTCCTGGTGGACGGGGATGGCCCCGAGGAGAAGAAGGGCAAGCCGGCGCGCACGCACTGGGACATGCTCATGGAGCGGCGCACCCGCGAGGAGCTGGAGGAGGTGCTGGCCGAGAGGCTGGCGGTTCTGCGCTCCGGAGCCATGAACATCGCCGTTCACCCGCGGGACAGCAGGAAGTCTGCCTGACCGCGTAACACCGCACAGCAGCACCACAGCAGTACCAAGAG
>NZ_JBHXJG010000368.1:0-5156 GCF_042723425.1 Streptomyces sp. NPDC058375
CCCCCGACGTGCGGCAGGAGGAGGTGAGCGTCTCCGCTCAGCGCTCCGGTGAAGCTGTCAGCCGAGAAGGCCGGTTCAGCGCTCGGCGTCGCCGCTGATGAACTTCTCGACGTTCTCGCGGGCCTCGTCGTCGAAGTACTGGACGGGCGGAGACTTCATGAAGTAGCTCGACGCGGAGAGGATGGGGCCGCCGATGCCGCGGTCCTTGGCGATCTTCGCCGCACGGACGGCGTCGATGATGACACCGGCCGAGTTCGGGGAGTCCCACACCTCGAGCTTGTACTCCAGGTTCAGCGGAACGTCGCCGAACGCGCGGCCCTCGAGGCGCACGTACGCCCACTTGCGGTCGTCCAGCCAGGCCACGTAGTCCGAGGGGCCGATGTGGACGTTGCCTTCGCCGAGCTCGCGGTCGCGGATCTGCGAGGTGACGGCCTGCGTCTTCGAGATCTTCTTGGACTCCAGGCGCTCACGCTCGAGCATGTTCTTGAAGTCCATGTTGCCGCCGACGTTCAGCTGCATGGTGCGGTCCAGGATGACACCGCGGTCCTCGAAGAGCTTCGCCATCACGCGGTGCGTGATGGTGGCGCCCACCTGGGACTTGATGTCGTCACCGACGATCGGGACACCGGCCTCGGTGAACTTGTCCGCCCACTCCTTGGTGCCGGCGATGAAGACCGGGAGAGCGTTGACGAACGCGACCTTGGCGTCGATGGCGCACTGCGCGTAGAACTTCGCGGCGACCTCGGAACCGACGGGCAGGTAGCAGACGAGAACGTCGACCTGCTTGTCCTTGAGGACCTGGACGATGTCGACCGGGGCGTCCGTGGACTCCTCGATCGTCTCGCGGTAGTACTTGCCGAGACCGTCGTGGGTGTGGCCGCGCTGGACGGTCACGCCCGTGTTCGGCACGTCCGCGATCTTGATGGTGTTGTTCTCGCTGGCGCCGATGGCGTCCGCGAGGTCGAGGCCGACCTTCTTCGCGTCGACGTCGAAGGCGGCGACGAACTCGACGTCACTGACGTGGTAATCGCCGAACTGGACGTGCATCAGACCGGGCACCTTGCCGGCCGGATCGGCGTCCTTGTAGTACTCGACGCCCTGCACCAGCGAGGCGGCGCAGTTGCCCACGCCTACGATGGCTACGCGAACCGAACCCATTCCGGTTGCTCCCTGTGTAATCGGTGTTTCCGATGAAGTCGCCGCGGAGTGCGATGACTTCACTTGGCGGTGTCGTCGGACGGATCCGGCGGGGTGTTGTCCCGATGCCGGGGCAGGCCGCCCGTCTCTCCAGGTGTGTCCTGCTGAGCGGAGCCCTCGGGCGAGGATCGTCGCCGATCCCGTCCCGACCGCTCGCTCTCGATGAGCTCGTTCAGCCAGCGCACTTCGCGCTCCACGGACTCCATGCCGTGCCGCTGCAGCTCAAGTGTGTAGTCGTCGAGTCGTTCGCGGGTGCGGGCGAGAGAGGCGCGCATCTTCTCCAGGCGCTCCTCCAGTCGGCTGCGCCGGCCTTCCAGCACCCGCATCCGCACATCGCGTTCGGTCTGGCCGAAGAAGGCGAAGCGCGCTGCGAAGTGCTCGTCCTCCCAGGCATCCGGACCGGTGTGCGACAGCAGCTCCTCGAAGTGCTCCTTACCTTCTGCCGTCAACCGGTAGACGATCTTCGCCCGGCGTCCTGTCAGCGAGGAGGAGGAAGCGGCCGAGCGTCCGGTGACCGGCGCGGTGTCCGCCGGGTCACCGGCGGGCTCCTCGATCAACCAGCCGCTGGCCACCAGCGTCTTGAGGCAGGGGTAGAGGGTTCCGTAGCTGAACGCACGGAAGATCCCCAGCGAGGTGTTGAGGCGTTTGCGCAGCTCATAGCCGTGCATCGGCGATTCGCGGAGCAGGCCGAGGACGGCGAACTCGAGGATGCCGGAGCGTCGGCTCACCGGTGCCTCCTCCTTCTCCCGCTGCTTCCGTCGGCACGGTCCACCGGAACCACCGGCGCACTTATGCCGTGCTGATGTATCGACTCGATACATCAGCACGATAGATCGGTCCGTCCTGTTCGACAAGGGTGACCTTCGTGAACGGCGTCACATCGGCAATTCCCAGGGTTCGACTTGCGTTGTTTGGGGTGAAGTTCGGCCCTAGGCGGGTTTTGACCGTGCGTAGTCTGTGCGGCATGCAGACCACCGGGAACCGCGAGGCGCTTTCGCGCGTCAGTCATCGCGGACTGCCGGATGTACTGCGGATGAGCCTTCCGCAGTGGCTTGTCCGTAATTCGGGGGGACCGGATCTCAACTGCCGCTTCCAGGCGCTCTCGCCTGCCCGAGGAGTAGTCGTTCCATGAGCGAGCACCGTCGCAAAACGCCGCAGCCGCAAGGTGGCGGGCGTGCCGCGGCCAGACGAGCCGCCCAGCAGTCGACCGGACGCCGAGCAGTCCCGTCACGCAGAGCAACGTCGGCATCACCTTCCGAATCACCGTCCGAGTCGTACGGCGAGCAGCCTCAGTACGGCAGTCGTGCCGAGGCCCGCCGTGCGGCCCAGAAGGGCAGCCGACGCCGGGGCGCAGACGCCGGGGGCCACGGCGCGGGCGGCGGTGGCGGCCGACGGCGCGGGGGCGGCGGCGGTCCCGATGTCCCGGGGGGCCGCGGGCGCGACAACGGTGGCCCCGGCAAGAAGCGGATGATCGACTACCCGCGCTACGGCAAGTACGGGTTCCGTCGCTGGGTGCCCTCGTGGAAGCTGGTCTCGGGGCTCTGCCTGGGGTTCCTCGCACTGCTGATGGGCGTGGGGGGCATCTCGTACGCCCTGGTGTCCAAGCCGAACGTCAACGAAACGGCCAAGGCTCAGAACAACGTCTACTACTGGGCCGACGGTACCCAGATGGTCGCGACCGGTGGTGCGGTCAACCGCCAGATCCTCAAGTACGAGCAGATTCCGGAGGAGATGCGCAACGCCGTGATCTCCGCCGAGAACAAGAGTTTCGAGACGGACCGCGGCATCGACCCGAAGGGCATCGGCCGTGCTCTGTTCAACATGGCCACGGGCGGCGAGACCCAGGGCGGGTCGACCATCACCCAGCAGTACGTCAAGAACTCCAGGCTCTCCCAGGACCAGACGTTCACCCGCAAGTTCAAGGAACTCTTCATCACGCTCAAGGTGGCAGGAGAGGAAGAGAAGGAAGACGTGATGGCCGGCTACCTCAACGTCTCCTACTACGGACGTGGGGCCTCCGGCCTGCAGGCGGCAGCCCGCACCTATTACAACAAGGACGCGGACGAGCTGGACGCGAGTGAGTGCGCCTTCCTGGCCACGCTGCTCAAGGGCGCGAGCTACTACGACCCCGCCGGCGCCATCGACATCGACAAGAAGAACGCGACCCCGGCGAAGAACACCGAGCGGGCGAAGGAACGCTGGGCGTGGATCCTTGACGAGCAGGTCAAGGACGGCCGGATGACGGCGGCGGAGCGGGCCAAGTACACGAAGTTCCCGGACCCGCTGCCGAAGAAGGCAGACGCCAAGCTGGGCGGCCAGACCGGCTACCTGGTGGAACTCGCCAAGAAGTACTTCCTCGCCAACAACGAGAAGAACCTCACCGCCAAGGACCTCGAACTGGGCGGCTTCGAGATCCACACCACCTTCCAGAAGAAGCGGGTGGATCAGCTCGAAGCAGCGGTGGAGAAGGTCTACAAGGCCAAGATCCGGCCCAAGGAGCGCCCCGAGACGGACACGCACGTCGAGTTCGGCGGCGCTTCCGTGGACGCGAAGACCGGCGCCATCATCGCCACGTACGGCGGTCAGGACGCCACCACGCACTTCACGAACAACGCCGACGCCACAGGCGCCCAGGTCGGATCGACGTGGAAGCCGTTCGTGCTGGCGGCGGCCATGCAGTACGGCGTGCGCGATCCCTCCGGTCCTCCGGATCAGAGCGAATCCCAGCGCACCCAGATCTCGCCGAAGAGCATCTACAACGGCGACGACGGCCTGCGAATCAAGGACTACACGGGCAAGATCTGGCTGAACGAGGACGACGAGGAATGGCGCCAGACCAACGACGGCAACTACGACTACGGTGAGATCGACCTGCGGAAGGCCATGGAGCAGTCCGCCAACTCCCCCTTCGTACAGCTCGGCATGGACGTCGGGACGGACAAGGTCAAGGACGTCGCCGTCGCCGCCGGCCTGAAGGACGACACCTTCATGGCGGACGCGACCGTGCCCTCGTTCTCCATCGGCACCTCGTCGCCCAGCGCCATCCGCATGGCGGGCGCCTACTCCACCTTCGCCACGAGCGGTCAGCAGAACGACACCTACTCGGTGACCGAGGTGAAGCGGGAGGGGCAGGTCGTCTTCCAGCACAAGAAGAAGCCCAAGCGCGCCTTCAGCCCGATGATCGCCGACAACGTCACGGACGTCCTGAAGAACGTCGTGGAGAACGGGACGGGCAAGCCCGCCCGTCTGGAGGGCCGTGAGGCCGCGGGCAAGACCGGTACGACCGACGGCAACCGGTCCGCCTGGTTCGTCGGGTACACCCCGCAGATCTCGACCGCCATCAGCATGTTCCGGCTCGACGACGACGAGACGAACAAGGAGCGCGAGTTCGAGAAGATGTTCGGGACAGGTGGCGAGGAGAAGATCCACGGAAACTCGTTCCCGGCCTCCATCTGGCACGACTACATGACGGGGGCGATGAAGGGCAAGAAGGCCATCGCCTTCCCCGAGCCGCAGGACCCGGGCGACATCGTGTGGGGCGGCGGCGCGGTCAGCCCCAGTCCGACCCCCAGTCCCACGCCGTCGGAGACGCCCTCCGAAGACCCGTCGCCGACCCCGACGCCGACCCCGACCACCCCGAGCCCGACGCCGACGCCGACCAAGACCTGCGGCATCTTCGACCCGAACTGCGAGGAGGCCAACGGCGGGGCGAACGCCGGGGCCGACGGCGGCGGCGACAACGGGGGCGCGGACGGCGGAGGCGGCGACAACACCGGAGCCGACGGCGGCGGCGACAACTCCGGAACGACCGACGGCAGTGACAACGGCGGAGCCCAGGGTGCCAACGGCAACCCGGGCGGAACCGGCTCCATCTGGGGCACCTCCGGATAGCCGGACCGTCGGCCGGGGCCCTCACGGGCCGGACCGGCACAGTGGCGAGGGCCGCCGTACCCACCCTG
>NZ_JBHXJG010000369.1:0-5134 GCF_042723425.1 Streptomyces sp. NPDC058375
GGCCGGTGGCGCCCGTGGGTAGGAGGATGGCGAAGGGCGGGGCCCACGACTGCGGGCTGCCGGAACCTCCGGCGGGCGGTATAGCGGTCCTCGCAGGTATCGTCAAGAGGCAATGCAGGCCAATGCCGCACCCGGCGGACACCGGGCTGGCACGGGGGCAGCACCGCACGTCCGGACGCCCCGCGGGTCGCGGCACCGAACATGGACGGGAGAGCACGCGTGGCGCGGAGCGTGTACGTGACCGGGATCGACCGGGGGGACGGCCGTCAGGTCGTCGAGCTGGGAGTCATGGAGCTTCTGACGCGTCAGGTGGACCGGGTCGGGGTCTTCCGCCCGCTGGTTCATGACGGGCCCGACCGGCTCTACGAGCTGCTGCGGGCCCGCTACCGGCTCTCCCAGAGCCCGGCCTCCGTCTACGGCCTGGACTATCACGAGGCCTCCGCCGTGCAGGCGGAGAAGGGCACCGACGAGCTGGTCTCGCAGCTCGTCGAGCGGTTCCACCAGGTGGCCAGGGAGTACGAGGCGGTCCTCGTGCTGGGCAGTGACTTCGCGGCCACCCAGCTCCCCGACGAGCTGGCGCTGAACGCCCGGCTGGCCAACGAGTTCGGGGCCTCGGTGATCGCGGTGGTCGGCGGCAAGGGGCAGACCGCGGAGTCCGTCCGCGCCGAGACCCGTAACGCCTACCGCGCCTACGCGGGCCTGGGCTGCGACGTGCTGGCCATGGTGGTGAACCGGGTCGCGGCGGAGGACCGGGCGGGGATCGCGGAGCGGCTCGCGGCCCGGCTGCCCGTCCCCGTCTCCGTCCTGCCGGACGACCCGGCGCTCTCCGCCCCCACGGTCGCCCAGATCACCGCGGCGCTGGGCGGCACGGTGCTGCTCGGCGACGACTCGGGGCTGGCGCGCGACGCGCTGGACTTCGTGTTCGGCGGAGCCATGCTGCCGAACCTGCTGAACGCGCTGACGCCCGGCTGCCTGGTGGTCACCCCCGGGGACCGCGCGGACCTGGTGGTGGGCTCGCTGGCCGCGCACAGCGCGGGTACCCCGCCCATCGCGGGCGTGCTGCTGACGCTGGACGAGCGGCCCGGCGAGGAGATACTCACGCTGGCCGCCCGGCTCGCACCGGGCACCCCGGTCGTGTCGGTGGCCGGCGGCTCCTTCCCCACCGCCGCCGAACTCTTCACCCTCGAAGGCAAGTTGAACGCGGCGACACCGCGCAAGGCGGAGACCGCCCTCGGTCTGTTCGAGCGCCACGTCGACACCGCGGCGCTGCTCGACCGGATCTCGGTGGCCCGCAGCGGACGGGTCACTCCGATGATGTTCGAGCACGAGCTGCTGGAGCAGGCCCGGTCCGACCGCAAGCGCGTGGTGCTGCCGGAGGGCACGGTGGAGCGGGTGCTGCGCGCCGCCGACGTGCTGCTGCGCCGGGACGTCTGCGAACTCACCCTCCTCGGCGATGTGGACGTGATCCGCAAGAAGGCCGCCGACCTCGGCATCGACCTCTCGGACACCCAGCTGATCGACCCGCACACCTCGGAGCTGCGGCAGCGGTTCGCCGAGCGGTACGCGCAGCTGCGCGCGCACCGGGGGGTGACGGTGGAGCTGGCGTACGACGTGGTGGCGGACGTGAACTACTTCGGCACGCTGATGGTCCAGGAGGGCCTGGCCGACGGGATGGTGTCCGGGTCGGTGCACTCCACGGCCGCGACGATCCGCCCGGCGTTCGAGATCATCAAGACGAAGCCCGACGCGTCGATCGTCTCGTCCGTCTTCTTCATGTGCCTGGCCGACAAGGTCCTCGTGTACGGCGACTGCGCGGTCAACCCGGACCCGAACGCCGAGCAGCTCGCGGACATCGCGGTGCAGTCGGCGGTGACGGCGGCCCGCTTCGGCGTGGAGCCGCGGGTGGCGATGCTGTCGTACTCCACCGGGACCTCCGGCTCCGGCGCGGACGTCGACAAGGTGCGCGAGGCGACCGAGCGGGTGCGGGCGGAGCGGCCCGAGCTGCGGGTGGAGGGGCCGATCCAGTACGACGCGGCGGTCGAGCCGACCGTCGCGGCGACGAAGCTCCCGGACTCCGAGGTCGCGGGCCGGGCGACCGTGCTGATCTTCCCCGACCTGAACACCGGCAACAACACCTACAAGGCCGTGCAGCGCTCGGCGGGCGCGGTGGCGGTCGGCCCGGTCCTCCAGGGTCTGCGCAAGCCCGTCAACGACCTCTCGCGCGGCGCGCTCGTCCAGGACATCGTCAACACGGTGGCGATCACGGCGATCCAGGCACAGAGCGAGGAGCGCCCCGCATGACGACTTCCTCCATCCCCCAGCACGAAGGTACGACCTCTGTGGAACCGCACCGCGTCCTCGTCCTCAACTCCGGCTCCTCGTCGGTGAAGTACCAGCTCCTCGACATGCGCGACCGCTCCCGGCTCGCCTCGGGCCTGGTCGAGCGGATCGGCGAGGAGACCTCGCGCCTGGCGCACACGCCGCTGACCGGCGGCGGCGCCGAGCCCCGGGAGCGTACGGGCCGGATCGCGGACCACGACGAGGCGCTGAAGGCGGCGGCCGAGGAGCTGGCGGCCGACGGCCTCGGCCTGGACTCCCCCGAACTCGCCGCGATCGGGCACCGGGTGGTGCACGGCGGGTTGAAGTTCAGCGCGCCGACGGTGATCACCGACGAGGTGCTGAAGGAGATCGAGCGGCTCGTCCCGGTGGCCCCGCTGCACAACCCGGCGAACATCACCGGTATCCGCACCGCGCAGGCGCTGCGGCCGGACCTGCCGCAGGTGGCGGTCTTCGACACGGCGTTCCACACGACGATGCCGGAGGCGGCCGCGCGGTACGCGATCGACGTGGAGACCGCCGACGCGCACCGGATCCGCCGCTACGGCTTCCACGGCACCTCGCACGCGTACGTCTCGCGGAAGACGGCCGAGCTGCTGGGCAAGGCCCCCGAAGAGGTGAACGTCATCGTGCTGCACCTGGGCAACGGGGCGTCGGCCTCGGCGGTCGCGGGCGGGCGGTGCGTGGAGACCTCGATGGGGCTGACGCCTTTGGAAGGGCTCGTGATGGGTACGCGCTCCGGGGACATCGATCCGGCGGTCACCTTCCACCTGAAGCGCGTGGCTGGCATGTCGGCCGACGAGATCGACGTCCTGCTGAACAAGAAGAGCGGTCTGGTCGGCCTGTGCGGCGACAACGACATGCGGGTGATCCGCCGCCGGATCGACGAGGGCGACGAGCGGGCGGCGCTGGCCTTCGACATCTACATCCACCGGCTGAAGAAGTACATCGGCGCCTATACGGCGGTGCTCGGCCGGGTGGACGCGGTGGTGTTCACGGCGGGGGTCGGGGAGAACGCGGCTCCGGTGCGGGAAGCTGCCATCGCGGGCCTGGAGGAGCTGGGCATGGCGGTGGACGCCTCGCTCAACGCCGTACGGTCCGGCGAACCGCGGCTGATCTCGCCGGAGTACGCCCGGGTGGCGGTCGCCGTGGTGCCGACGGACGAGGAGCTGGAGATCGCCGAGCAGACCTTCGCGCTCGTCGAGGAGGCGTAGTCCGCGGTTCGGACAGGTCGACAACTGAGCACCCTCGCGCCCCTTTGTACCTTCCACCAGACGGAATATTCCACAGCGAAACAAACCGATAGGATCCGCCTCATGCGCCGTTCCAAAATCGTCTGCACCCTCGGTCCCGCCGTCGACTCGCATGAGCAGCTCGTCGCTCTGATCGAGGCCGGCATGAGCGTGGCCCGTTTCAACTTCAGTCACGGCACCCACGAGGAACACCAGGGCCGTTACGACCGCGTCCGTAAGGCGGCCGCCGAGACCGGCCGCGCGGTGGGCGTGCTCGCCGACCTCCAGGGCCCGAAGATCCGGCTGGCGAAGTTCGCCGAGGGCCCGGTCGAGCTGGTCCGCGGGGACGAGTTCACCATCACCTCCGAGGACGTACCCGGCGACAAGTCGATCTGCGGCACCACCTACAAGGGGCTGCCCGGCGACGTCACCAAGGGTGACCCGATCCTGATCAACGACGGCAACGTCGAGCTGAAGGTCGTCGCGGTCGAGGGCCCCCGGGTGAAGACCATCGTCATCGAGGGCGGCGTCATCTCCGACCACAAGGGCATCAACCTGCCCGGTGCGGCGGTCAACGTCCCGGCCCTGTCCGAGAAGGACGTCGAGGACCTGCGCTTCGCGCTGCGGATGGGCTGCGACCTGGTCGCCCTCTCCTTCGTCCGCGACGCCGACGACGTCAAGGACGTCCACAAGGTGATGGACGAGGAGGGCCGCCGGGTTCCCGTCATCGCCAAGGTGGAGAAGCCGCAGGCGGTCGAGCACATGGAGGGCGTCGTCGCGGCGTTCGACGGCGTGATGGTGGCCCGTGGCGACCTCGCCGTCGAATACCCGCTGGAGAAGGTCCCGATGGTGCAGAAGCGCCTGGTGGAGCTCTGCCGGCGCAACGCCAAGCCGGTGATCGTGGCGACCCAGATGATGGAGTCGATGATCACCAACTCGCGGCCGACCCGCGCCGAGGCGTCCGACGTCGCCAACGCGATCCTGGACGGCGCGGACGCGGTCATGCTGTCCGCCGAGTCCTCGGTGGGCGCGTACCCGATCGAGACGGTCAAGACGATGTCGAAGATCGTCTGCGCCGCCGAGGAGGAGCTGCTCTCCAAGGGCCTCCAGCCGCTGGTTCCTGGCAAGAAGCCCCGTACGCAGGGCGGTTCGGTGGCCCGCGCGGCCTGCGAGATCGCGGACTTCCTGGACGGCAAGGCCCTGGTCGCCTTCACCAAGTCCGGCGACACCGCCCGCCGCCTCTCCCGCTACCGCACGGCCCAGCCGATCCTGGCCTTCACCACGGAGGAGGCCACCCGCAACCAGCTCGCCCTGAGCTGGGGCGTCGAGTCCCATGTCGTCCCGCACGTGGACAACACCGACGCGATGGTCGACCTCGTCGACGCGGAGCTGCTCAAGCTGAACCGCTACAGCGACGGCGACACGATGGTCATCACCGCCGGCTCGCCCCCCGGCGTCCCCGGCACCACCAACATGGTCCGGGTGCACCACCTGGGCGGCGGCGAGCGGGACTGACCCGCGACGCCCCTCCGTCACACGACCGTGGCCCGCGCCCCCTCCTGACC
>NZ_JBHXJG010000370.1:0-5125 GCF_042723425.1 Streptomyces sp. NPDC058375
GGGACCAAGGTCACCGGCGGGGCGGCGGCGTTGGGCGGCCTTTCGGCCACCGGCGCGGTCTTTGGTCGGTGCGTAGTCGTCCGATTACTGTCTGGCTGCTGTGCAGCTCCCGGACTCCGTCCGCCCGCCCCGGGCGGCAGGGGCTGCGCACCACCGCGTCAGCGGAAGGGAGTGCGGCTACCTGT
Organism: Streptomyces sp. NPDC058375; assembly: GCF_042723425.1. NCBI lineage: Bacteria > Bacillati > Actinomycetota > Actinomycetes > Kitasatosporales > Streptomycetaceae > Streptomyces > Streptomyces sp. NPDC058375. The sequence continues at coordinate 186 of NZ_JBHXJG010000370.1, forward strand.
GGTGTCCCATCGCCGTTCCACACAGTCCGGCTTCAACAGAGGCGTCCGGGTCACGGTCATCTCGGCGGCCGCCGCCACCGCGGCCGCCACCCTGACCGGATCCCCGGCGAGCGCCGACCCGAAGGACACCCGGGAGAGCGCCAAGGCCGCCGTCGACCGCCTCTACGAGCAGGCCGAGCAGGCCACCGAGCGGTACAACGAGGCCGGGGAGCGGGTGGACCGGCTGCGCGGCGAGGCGGACCGCGCCCAGGACGCCACGGCCCGGGGCCAGGAACGCGTCAACGAGATGCGCAACGCGCTCGGCGCGATGGCGGGCGCCCAGTACCGCACCGGCTCCATCGACCCGGCGGTCGCCCTGCTGCTCTCCGCCGACCCGGACACCTACCTGGAGCAGGCCGCCGCCCTCGACCGGGCCGGCGCCCGGCAGGCGATGACCCTGGACAAGCTGCGGCACGCTCAGCGGGGGCTCGCCCAGACCCGCGCCGAGACCACCCGCGCCCTGACCGAGCTGGAACGCAACCGGGCCGCCGTCACCCGCCACAAGCGCGCCGTCGAGTCCAAGCTCCGCGAGGCCCGCAGGCTGCTCGACTCGCTGCCGCCCGAGGAGCGCGCCTCCTTCGACCGGGCCTCCCGCTCCGGCCGCGACGCTCTGCCCGACCTCTCCGGCGTCGCCCCCGGCTCGGCCCGCGCGATGTCCGCCGTGGCCGCCGTCCACCAGGCGCTCGGGAGACCCTACGTCTGGGGCGCCAACGGGCCCTCCGGATTTGACTGTTCCGGCCTGATGCAGTGGGCCTACGCCCAGGCCGGGGTGAGCCTGCCCCGCACCTCCCAGGCCCAGCGGTACGCGGGCCGCATGGTGCCCCTCTCCCAGGCACAGCCCGGCGACCTGGTCGCCTACCGGGCGGACGCCAGCCACATCGGCATGTACGTCGGCAACGGCCAGGTCATCCACGCCCCCTACCCGGGCGCCCCGGTCCGCTACGATCCGGTCGGCATGATGCCCGTCTCCTCGGTCACCCGGATCTGACCGTACGATCGGCAGGGTGGCCGTACGAGGACGTGACGCGCGCGGGGGAGCCCCCCGGGGTCGGCGGCGTGCGGCGGGCCTGCTGCTCGCCACGCTCCTGACCGCCTCCGCCTGCTCGGCCCCCGCCGACGCGGACACCGTCCTCACCGCCGGCGCCCTCGACGCCACCCTGGAGCGCCGCGCGGCGGCCGTCCTCGCCCACGACCCGGCGGGCTACCTCGACGGCCTCGCCCCGGACGCCGCGAAGCTGCGGGCCGCCCAGCGCACCGAGCTGGACCGGCTCGCCGACGTGCCGCTGAAGTCCTGGACGTACGACGTCAAGGACATCGGCGAGCAGGACGGGCAGTGGGCCACCGCCGAGGTGGAGCTGCGCTACCGGATCGACGGCTACGACACCGCCCCGGTCGCCACCCGCCGCGTCCTGGAGCTGATGCGCGACGGCGACCGCTGGTACATCACCGCCGACCGGCCCGCCAAGGGCGCCTCCGGGCAGCTGTGGCAGCAGGGGGACGTGGAGGTCGTCGAGGGCGCCCACAGCATCGTCCTGGGCGTCGGACGGGGCGAGGAGGAGCTGCGCCGGATCGCCGACTCCGTCGACCTCGCCGTACCGGCCGTCTCGGACGCCTGGCCGCGCCCCTGGAACCAGCGGGTGGTGGTCCTCGTCCCGGACTCCGTCGAGTCCATGGCGGGGCTGCTCGGCTCCCCGGAGGCGAGCTACCGGGGCATCGCCGCCGTCACCACCGGCGAGGTCGGCGGCACCGGCAGAAGCCCGGCCCTCGCCGACCGGGTGATCGTCAACCCGCAGGCGTACGCCACCCTCGGCAGCTTCGGTCAGCGGATCGTCCTGACCCACGAGACGACCCATGTCGCCACCCGGACCAGCACCTCCGCAGCCACCCCGGTCTGGCTCTCCGAGGGCTTCGCCGACTGGACCGCCTACCGGGGCGAGGACCGCGCCGCCGACACCATCGCCCCGGAGCTGGCGGAGGCCGTCCGCAGCGGCCGGACCCCGGCCGGACTCCCCGCCGACCCGGACTTCGGCTTCGACGGCGACCCGGCGAAGCTCGCGGGGGCGTACGAGGGCGGCTGGCTGGCCTGCGAGCTGATCGCCGAGCGGTGGGGCAAGGAGAAGCTGATCGCCTTCTACGTGGCCGTGGGGGCGCACGACGGGCGCGAGGGGGCGGTGGAGCAGGCGCTCGAAGCGGTGCTCGACACCACCCCCGAGCAGTTCACCGCCGACTGGCGCGACTACCTCGCCACTCGGCTCGGCTGACCTTCGGCCGCGCGGCGACTACCTCGCCACCCGGCTCGACTGACCTTCGGCCGCGCGGCGACTACCTCGCCACCCGGCTCGGCTGCCCCTCAGCCGCGCCGACCGCGGCCCCCGTACGCGGCTTCGGCGGCACGGTCGACCGCCACAGCCGCCGTGCCGCGATCAGCGAGGCCGCCACCAGCAGCCCGTTCCGTACGAACAGGAGCGCCACGCCCCACGCGTCGCTCGCCACCACATGGCCGAAGCCGATCGGGAACTCCAGCAGCGTGACCCCCGCCGCCACCAGCACCAGGACCGCGGGCAGGGTCATCGCCGCGCCCCGGAACACCAGGCACACCGCGGCCAGGCCGACCAGCCACACCACGTACTGCGGGCTGATCACCCGGCTGGTGACCGTGAACAGCAGCACCGCCGTGAACGCCGCCTCGGCCGGGGTGTGCACCGCGAACCGCCGCGCCCGCAGCCGCCACAGCAGCAGCCAGCCGAGCGCCAGGACCGCGAGCCCCAGCGCCAGCGTCGACACCAGCTCCACGTACGGCCCGACGAACTCCATCGAGCCGTAGCGCAGCTCCACCCGCCCCTCCCAGCCGAAGCCCCGCGCCACATGGAAGACCAGCGCCCCCAGCGACTCGATCTCGGTGCCCCGGTCCCGCTGGAAGGCCAGGAACGCGAACGCCCCCGGCATCCACAGGGCGAACGCCGCCGCGAGCCCCGCCGCGCTCAGTGCCGCCGACGCCCAGGCCGCCCGCGTCGGAGGCCCCTTGCGCACCCCCACCAGCAGCAGCGCCGGCCACCCCTTCAGCAGCGCCCCGAACGCGGCCAGCGCCCCCAGCGCCCGGGGCCTGCGCACGCCCGCCAGCAGCGCCGCCACCGCGACCGCCGTCACCATCAGGTCGTACCGGGCATACACGGTCGGCCCCAGCAGCGGCACCCCCACGACCCACACCCACGCGCCCGCCGCCCGCATCCCCGGCCGCCGCCCCGCGTACCGCAGCAGCCCCAGCACCAGCGCGTCGCAGACCAGCACCAGCACGAAGAACGCGGTCGCGTACTCCCAGAACGGCAGCAGGGCCGGGGAGAGGATCGCCAGGGCCGCCCCGGGCGGGTACTGCCAGGTGACGTCGTCCAGCGGATACGTGCCGGTCAGCAGGACCTCGTACCAGGACCGGTAGATCACCGACACGTCCACCGTGACGTCCGGGCCCGCCACCGTGACCACCTTGAACACGCAGGCCAGCAGCCAGCCCCGGGTCAGCGCCCACACCGCGTACGGCCACATCCCGTCTGTGGGGGTTCGTCCCGTCATCGCCGTCCCTGTCGTCGCTCGCCGCTCGTGTCCGGCCGGGTTCCAGGCGGCTCATGATGCCGCCGGGGGAGCGCGTCAGCGGTGAAGCGCGGCCGTTCGGTACTGTCGGCGGCGATGGACAAGACCTTGATCGTGACCAACGACTTCCCGCCCCGCCCCGGTGGCATCCAGGCGTTCCTGCACAACATGGCGCTGCGCCTGGACCCCGAGAGGGTCGTCGTCTACGCCTCCACCTGGAAGCGCGGCGAGGAGGGCGCGGCGGCCACCGCCGCCTTCGACGCCGAGCAGCCGTACCCCGTGGTCCGCGACCGGACGACGATGCTGCTGCCGACCCCGCGCGTCACCCGCCGGGCCACCGAGCTGCTGCGCGAACACGGCTGCACCTCCGTCTGGTTCGGCGCCGCCGCCCCGCTCGGCCTGATGGCCCCGGCGCTGCGCCGCGCGGGCGCCCGCCGCCTGGTGGCCACCACCCACGGCCACGAGGCGGGCTGGGCCCAACTGCCCGCCTCCAGGCAGCTCCTGCGGCGGATCGGGGAAGGCACGGACACGATCACCTATCTCGGTGAGTACACCCGCTCCCGGATCGCCGGGGCCCTCACCCCGGACGCGGCGGGCCGGATGGTGCAACTGCCGCCCGGCGTCGACGAGAAGACCTTCCATCCGGCCTCCGGCGGCGACAAGGTCCGGGACCGCCTCGGGCTCTCCGACCGCCCGGTCGTCGTCTGCGTCTCGCGCCTGGTGCCGCGCAAGGGCCAGGACACGCTGATCCTGGCCATGCCCGCGATCCTCGCGCAGTTCCCGGACGCGGTCCTGCTGATCGTCGGCGGCGGACCGTACGCCAAGGACCTGAAGCGGCTCGCGGTGGAGACCGGGGTCCAGGGCTCGGTGCGCTTCACCGGCCCGGTGCCCTGGGCGGAGCTGCCCGCGCACTACGGGGCCGGGGACGTCTTCGCCATGCCCTGCCGGACGCGGCGCGGGGGGCTCGACGTGGAGGGCCTCGGGATCGTCTACCTGGAGGCGTCCGCGACCGGGCTGCCCGTGGTGGCCGGCGACTCGGGCGGCGCCCCGGACGCGGTGCTGGACGGCGAGACCGGGTGGGTGGTGCGCGGCGGCAGTGCCGAGGAGTCGGCGGACCGGATCGTGACGCTGCTCGGGGATCCGGAGCTGCGGCAGCGGATGGGGGAACGGGGCCGGGCCTGGGTCGAGGAGAAGTGGCGCTGGGACCTGCTGGCGGAGAAGCTCAAGACGCTGCTGTGACTGTGACTGTGACAGTAGGGCGAGGGCCCGCTGTGTTGTGACCGTACGGCGGAGGGGCCCGCGCTTGTCGACAAGCG
>NZ_JBHXJG010000371.1:0-5115 GCF_042723425.1 Streptomyces sp. NPDC058375
GCCCGAGGGGGGCCGCCGGGCACCTGCGCGTGTCCGGTTATCGCTACGAACAACGCCGCCCGCTGCTCACGTCCGGTAGCGGAACATTAGACTCATCGGATCGGCACGCTCGATCAGCTCAAACGCAAGGAGGCACGGGTGGATCTGCTGACCCGCATCAAGGGACCGCGCGACCTGGACCGGCTCAGCCTCGGCGAGCTGGACCAGCTCGCGGACGAGATCCGTACCTTCCTGGTGGACGCGGTGTCCAAGACCGGCGGCCACCTCGGGCCCAACCTGGGCGTCGTCGAGCTCACCATCGCCCTGCACCGCGCCTTCGAGTCGCCCAAGGACAAGGTCCTCTGGGACACCGGCCACCAGGCATACGTCCACAAGCTGCTCACCGGCCGCCAGGACTTCTCCCGCCTCAAGATGAAGGGCGGCCTCTCCGGCTACCCCTCCCAGGCCGAGTCCGAGCACGACATCATCGAGAACAGCCATGCCTCCGGCGTCCTCGGCTGGGCCGACGGCCTGGCCAAGGCGAACGAGGTCCTGAAGAAGGACGACCACGTCGTCGCGGTCATCGGTGACGGCGCGCTCACCGGCGGTATGGCCTGGGAGGCGCTGAACAACATCGCCGCCGCGAAGGACCGCCCCCTCGTCATCGTCGTCAACGACAACGAGCGCTCCTACGCCCCGACCATCGGCGGCCTGGCCAACCACCTCGCCACGCTCCGTACGACCGACGGTTACGAACGGTTCCTGGCCCGCGGCAAGGACATCCTGGAGCGCACGCCCGTCGTCGGCCGCCCGCTCTACGAGACCCTGCACGGCGCCAAGAAGGGCCTCAAGGACTTCATCGCCCCACAGGGCATGTTCGAGGACCTCGGCCTGAAGTACGTCGGCCCCATCGACGGCCACGACATCGAAGCCCTGGAATCCGCGCTCCAGCGCGCCAAACGCTTCGGCGGCCCGGTCATCGTGCACTGCCTCACCGAGAAGGGCCGCGGCTACACCCCGGCCCTGGAGGACGAGGCCGACCGCTTCCACGCGGTGGGCAAGATCCACCCGGACACCGGTCTGCCGATCTCCACCTCCGGCCTCGACTGGACCTCCGTCTTCGGCGAGGAGATGGTCAAGCTCGGCCAGGAGCGCGAGGACATCGTCGCGATCACCGCGGCCATGCTCCAGCCGGTCGGCCTCGGCAAGTTCGAGGAGGCCTTCCCGGACCGGATCTACGACGTCGGCATCGCCGAGCAGCACGGCGCGGTCTCCGCGGCGGGCCTCGCCACCGGCGGCCTCCACCCGGTCTTCGCGGTCTACGCCACCTTCCTCAACCGCGCCTTCGACCAGGTCCTGATGGACGTCGCCCTGCACAAGTGCGGCGTGACCTTCGTCCTGGACCGGGCCGGCATCACCGGCACGGACGGCGCATCGCACAACGGCATGTGGGACATGTCGATCCTCCAGTGCGTGCCCACGCTCCGGATCGCCGCCCCGCGCGACGCCGACCAGGTCCGCGCCCAGCTCCGCGAGGCCGTCGCCGTCGACGACGCGCCCACCGTGGTCCGCTTCTCCAAGGGCGCGGTCGGCCCCGCCGTCAAGGCGGTCGGCAAGGTCGGCGGCATGGACATCCTGCGCGAGCCGAAGGCGGCCCGCCCGGACGTCCTGGTCGTCTCCGTCGGCGCGCTCGCCCCGATGTGCCTGGAGATCGCCGACCTGCTGGACGCCCAGGGCATCTCCTCCACCGTCGTCGACCCCCGCTGGGTCAAGCCCGTCGACGAGGCGCTCGCCCCGCTCGCCGAGCGCCACCGGGTCGTCGTCACCGTCGAGGACAACAGCCGCGCCGGAGGTGTCGGCTCCGCCGTCGCCCAGGCGCTGCGCGACGCCGGCGTCGACGTACCGCTGCGCGACTTCGGCATCCCGCCGGTCTTCCTCGACCACGCCTCCCGCGGTGAGGTCATGACCGAGATCGGCCTGACCGCCCCGGACATCGCCCGGCAGGTCACGGGCCTGGTCGCCAAGCTCGACGGCCGCTTCGAGAGCCGCGCGGTGGAGCCTGCCCGCGACTGATCCGCGCCTCTGTCCGCAGGGCCCGTAGGGCCGACGGGCCGGGAGAACCGCCCCTGTACGGGTGGTTCTCCCGGCCCATTCGCATGAATCGGGCCTGATGGCGCGTTCCCGCGCCGACCTGGTCCGAATCATGGCGTTCACAACCAATGCGTGGAGGTACGCAGGTGAGCGCGCAGGTCACACCACCCCGCGGAAACGGCATGTTCCGCACCAAGTCCGTCGAACAGTCGATCCGTGACACCGAGGAGCCGGAACACGGACTCAAGAAGTCCCTCTCCGCCCTGGATCTGACGGTCTTCGGCGTCGGCGTCATCATCGGCACCGGCATCTTCGTCCTCACCGGGCAGGTCGCCAAGGAGACGGCGGGCCCCGCCACCGCCATCGCGTTCGTCGCGGCGGGTGTCGTCTGCGCGCTGGCCGCGCTCTGCTACGCCGAGTTCGCCTCCACCGTCCCGGTGGCCGGGTCCGCGTACACCTTCGCGTACGCCTCGCTGGGCGAACTGGTGGCCTGGATCATCGGCTGGGACCTGGTGCTGGAATTCGCTCTGGGCACCGCGGTGGTCGCGGTCGGCTGGTCCGGCTACGTCCGCTCCCTGATGGACAACGTCGACTGGACGATGCCCGAGGTGCTGTCAGGCCCGGACGTGGCGGAAGGTTTCGGCTTCGACATCCTGGCCTTCGCCCTGGTCCTGGTGCTGACCGTCATCCTGGTCGTCGGCATGAAGCTGTCCGCCCGGGTCACCTCGGTCGTGGTGGCGATCAAGGTCGGCGTGGTCCTCATGGTGATCATCGCGGGCCTGTTCTTCATCAAGGCCGAGAACTACAAGCCCTTCATCCCGCCGGCCGAGAAGCAGGAGACGGGCGGCGGCTGGGACGCCCCGCTGGTGCAGCTGATGTTCGGCTACGAACCGACGAACTTCGGCGTGATGGGCATCTTCACCGCCGCCTCCATCGTCTTCTTCGCCTTCATCGGCTTCGACGTGGTCGCCACCGCCGCCGAGGAGACCAAGCTGCCCCAGCGCGACATGCCGCGCGGCATCCTCGGCTCACTCATCATCTGCACGGTGCTCTACGTGGCGGTCTCCCTCGTGGTCACCGGCATGCAGCACTACAGCGAACTCTCCGTCAGCGCCCCGCTCGCCGACGCGTTCAAGGCCACCGGGCACCCCTTCTACGCCGGACTGATCAGCTTCGGCGCGGCGGTCGGGCTCACCACGGTCTGCATGATCCTGCTGCTCGGCCAGACCCGGGTCTTCTTCGCGATGAGCCGCGACGGCCTGCTCCCGCGCTTCTTCTCCAAGACCCACCCGCGCTTCCACACCCCGTACCGCCCGACGATCCTGCTCGGCGTGCTGATCGCGATCATCGCCGGATTCACCAGCATCGAGGAGCTGGCCACCCTGGTGAACATCGGCACGCTCTTCGCGTTCGTCGTCGTCGCCCTCGGTGTCCTGGTCCTGCGCCGCACCCAGCCGGACCTGCCCCGCGCGTTCCGTACGCCGTGGGTGCCGCTGCTCCCGATCGTCTCGGTGGCCGCCTCGGTCTGGCTGATGCTCAACCTGCCCGTGGAGACCTGGGTGCGCTTCGGCGCCTGGATGGTCCTCGGCGTCGTCGTCTACTTCGCGTACGGGCGCTCCCACAGCCGCATGGGCAAGCTGGGGCGTTAGGGCGTGCCCGGCGGCAGCGGTCGTACCGTACCTGAGGTGGGGACGGCGCACGACCGCTGCGTCCGGGGTGGTCGAACGGGGATTCTATGATGGGTGGGTCAGACCTTTCCCTTCCGGCGACGCAGCGACCGCGGAATCGGGGTCGGGTCGGGAATCACGGGAAGGACGACCTCACACCATGCCGGTCAGATCGGGACGCTCGGCCCGGGGGACAGCCCCCGCACCGTCCGCCAGCGGAAGCCCCAACAGCAGGACCGGAGGAGTGGCCCCGGTCGCCGGACGGTGGATCACCCTGGGCAAGGACGGTCGGCTGACCGCCTACGCTCGCCACCAGGACGGTCTGCTGCGGTGGACTCAGAGCCGCCCCGGGGGCGCCGCGTGGACCGGGCCCGAACTCATCGAGATCCCGGGCCAGACGCACTTGGCGGTGGCCCAGGGCCGGGACGGCTTCGTCCACGTCATGGCCCGCCGGTCCGTGACGAGGGGTGACGGGCCGACGCGAGTCGACTTCGCCCATGCGATTCAGTACCAGACGGGCCGCCCGCTGGGGCCCTGGAGCTCACTGGGCAACCCGCACAAGGAGCGCGACCTCGCCGTGGAGGTGGGGTCCCCCGTCGTCGCGGTCAGCCCGTCCGGCGCCGTGTACGTCTTCGTGCGGAGCATCACCGGCAGCGTGATGCTGCGGCGCGAGAGCAAGGGCGGTGTGTGGGAGGGCTGGAAGGACCTGAAGGGCGGCCAGTCCCAGGACGCCCCGGCCGTGTCGGTCCCGGCCTCCGGCGGCATGGAACTGTTCGCTCCGGGCGACGGCCAGGCCCTGCGGTGGGTCCAGGCCGCGGAGGACGGAGCGTTTGGGCCGGTGACGCGCATCCCGGTACAGATCGCGCCCGGCGGCGTAGCTGTTCTGGAGACGGCGCCGGGCCGCCACACCTACTACTGGACCGATCCGGCGGGCAACGGCATCGTGGCACATCGCCCCGGCACCTGGGTGATCCCGCTGGGCGGCGCTCCGGCGGAGGGCCCGGCCACTGTCCTGCGGGCCGTTCTGGACGGGTACGACTGCACGGTGATCGCTCACCGGGAGTTGGACGGCCAGGTCATGCTGGCGGCGTGCGGCACGGAGAACGAGGGCTCCGGCGTGTGGTGGTCGCCCACCGGTGAACGGACCCCGGCGGCCCCGGCCCTCGCGCTGGACGCGCACGGCCGGGTGGTGCTGGGCATGATCGGCTCGGACGGAGCCCTGTACATCGCGCAGCAGAACGACGAGCCGGGCCTCGCGATGGCCCCGGCTGTACGGGTCGGCTGAAGCGCTTCCGCTGGAACGGCACGGAGGAGCCGTCGACCAGGTGCTCCGTCCAAGGACGTGGAGACGGCGGTCCACGCGCTGTCTCTTATACAC
>NZ_JBHXJG010000372.1:0-5115 GCF_042723425.1 Streptomyces sp. NPDC058375
GGTCCGGAGAGTTTCCTCCGGACCGGGCCCGCCGCGCTGTCCGGCTTCCCGAGCCACCGCCCCACGGCGACGGCGTCCGGTCAGTGGGCCTGAGCTCCCTGGGCGCCCTGCGGCGTCGCCGGCGTGATGCCCAGCGTCGTGGCGTACAGGGACAGCACGAGCTTGCCGATCGCCGGGTAGGCGCCCAGCGGCTCGGCCGTCGCGCAGCCCGCCTCCTTCGCGGCGGCGTCCAGCAGGCCGGGGTCGACCTCCGGGCCCACCAGGTACGGCGCCAGCGCCAGCTGTGCGGAGCCGGAGCCCTGCAGCTGCTGCGCGATCGACGCGACCGAGCCCTCCACGTCCAGCGCGGCGGCCATCACCGGCACGGCGAGCCGGGCGGCCAGCAGCATGCCGGTGATCCCGGCGGCCTGCACGGCCTCCTCGCCGCCCACGGTGGCCAGCACGATGCCGTCGGCGGCGGTGGCCACGGTGAACAGCCTGGCGCGGTCGGCGCGCGCGAGACCGGCCTCCGACAGCCGTACGTGCAGGGCCTCGGCGAGCAGCGGGTGCGGGCCGAGCACATCGGTCAGCTCGGCCTGCGTACCGCTGTCCATCACGGCCTGCCGTATCCGCCGGATCAGCGCGCTGTCGGGCCCCGCGAGCAGCGGGACCACGACGGCGGACGGACCCGTGGGCTCGGCGACCTCACGGCCGGCGGCGACGGCCTGCTCGAAGCGCGCGACGCGCTCGGCGGCGTTGTGGGCGAGAATGGTGGCAAGGGTCGGGTACTCGGCATCGTCGCCGTCGAGATAGCCGATCCGGGCGTTGAGGCCGGGCAGCTCGGAACGGGCGATGCTGATCACCTCTTCGGCCAGGCTGCGCGTGGCCGAGGAAGGCGTACCGGGAACGGCGAGAACGAGCGCGGCAGCGCCCTCAGGTGCGACCACGGGCTCCGGGCGGCGGTGCCGTCCGGACTGGCGAGGTCGCGGCATTCGTACAGGCAGGCCGGAAGCGGGCCCAGTGGGGGTGCTCATGGCGCCGCATGCTACTGGTTTTGCCTGCCCCTCTGTTCGGGGAGGGTCCGGTCGAGCGTTAACTATCCGCTTATGTCCGATGAGTGATGTACCGCCGGAGTGTCCCTGTCTGTCGACCGGTTGCCGGCTCGTCGTCCCCCCCGGATTCCCGCCCGTCTCCCCACCGTCACGCTGCCGTCTCATCCCGTTCGGGGCTCGCCGCGCACCGCCGTTCCGCCGTGCTCTCCGGTCCCCTGCTCCGAGGGCACGAAGAGCATCGTCGGATGACGCGGCAGACGCAGATTCCCGGCCGCCAGGGCACGTGCGATCCGGAGTGCGCCCGTCAGCGGATCGCCCGTCGCCGCGGTCACCCGGGCCCCCGGCAGCAGCCGCGCCAACTCCTCGCGCAGCGGCGCGACCAGCGGCTCGCCCATCCGGAACAGGCCCCCGGTCAACGCCACTTCGCCGCCCTCGCCGTCCTCGCCGCTTTCGTCGCCCCGGCCGCCTGCATCACCCTCGCCGCCCGGGCCGGCCGTCCCGGCGGGCGGCGGGCACACGGCCGCCGCCGCCTCGGCGATATGACCGGCGGCCTGCCGCAGAATGCCGGCGGCGACCGGATCCGCTCCGGCGCACGCCGCCACCTCCGGGGCGAACGAGGCCAGCACGGCCGGCCGGTCGGGCCGCGGATAGAGCAGCCCGGGCAGCTCCTCGGCCGGTCCGAACACCGCCCGCAGCCGGTCCAGCAGCGCGGCGGAACCGCCACGCCGCCCGTCGTGGGCCCGCATCGCCGCGTCCAGCCCGGCCCGGCCGATCCACGCGCCGCCGCCACTGTCACCCAGAAGGTGACCCCATCCGTCGGCCCTGTGCCACTCCTTGAGGTCCGTACCGAGGGCGATCATGCCCGTACCGCCCGCGACGACCGCACCGGGGTGCTGTCCCACCGCGCCCGCGTAGGCCGTCACCGCGTCGGCGGCCAGCGCCACCCGGCGTACCCCCAGCGCGTCCGCGAGCGCGCCGGGCAGCTCCGCCCGCAACCGCTCGCCCAGCGTGGCCATGCCGGCGGCCCCGATCGCCAGTGCCGCGACTTCGCCGGTCGCCGCGTCGTCGGGCGCGGCCGCGCGTTCCAGCAACTCCCGGGCGGCGGGCAGCAGCTGGTCGAGCAGATGCCCGGCGTCGATGCCGCCCGGCCCCGTGCGCACCGGCTCGGCGCAGACCGTCGTCGACAGCGGCCCGGACAGCCCCACCCGGCCCAGCGCCACCCGCAGCCCGGAGCCCCCGGAGTCGACCCCGAGGACGCACGCTCCCGGCGCCGCCGGGGGGTGGGTCACGGAAGCCGCCAGTCCACCGGCTGCGCCCCCTGGCGCTCCAGCAGTTCGTTGACCCGGCTGAACGGCCGCGACCCGAAGAAGCCCGCGTCCGCCGACCGGGGGGAGGGGTGCGAGGACTCGATCGCCGGGAAGTCGCCCAGCAGCGGACGCAGATTGCGGGCATCACGCCCCCACAGGACCGACACCAGCGGAGTGCCCCGCGCCACCAGCGCCCTGATGGCCTGCTCGGTCACCTCTTCCCAGCCCTTGCCCCGGTGGCCGCCGGCCCGCCGCGGCGCGGTGGTGAGCGCCCTGTTGAGCAGCAGCACCCCCTGCCGCGTCCACGGCGTGAGATCGCCGTTGGACGGCCTGGGCAGCCCCAGGTCCCCGTGCAGCTCCCGGAAGATGTTCTCCAGGCTGCCAGGCAACGGCCGGACGTCGGGGGCGACCGCGAAGCTCAGCCCGATCGCGTGTCCCGGGGTGGGATACGGATCCTGCCCGACCACCAGCACTCTCACCTCCTCGAACGGCTGCTGGAACGCCCGCAGTACATGAGCCCCGGAAGGCAGGTACGTGCGTCCCGCGGCGATCTCCGCGCGGAGGAAGTCGCCCATAGCGGCGATGCGTTCGGCGACGGGTTCGAGGGCGTCGGTCCACCCGGGCTCGATGATCTCTTTCAACGGTCGTGCTGCCACGGCCCGCACTCTACTGCTGATAGGACCACTCCGATCAACTGCCGTCGGTGCTCCGGCCGGCCGGCCGGCCGTCAGCCGAGCGCCACCGCCCGTACGCACAGGACGTCCGGCAGATGGGAGGCGAGCTGCTGCCAGCTGTCCCCGTCGTCCGCACTGGCGTACAACTCGCCGTTGCGGTTGCCGAAGTAGACCCCGGCGGGATCCGCGTCGTCGGTGCACAGCGCGTCCCGCAGCACCGTCCCGTAATGCTCGCCGTCCGGCAGGCCCTGGGAGAGCGGCTCCCAGGTGCGCCCCGCGTCGGTCGTACGGAACACCCGGCAGCGGTGCTCCGCCGGCACCCGGTCGGCGTCCGCGTTGATCGGGAAGACATACGCCGTGTCGCCGCGGTGCGGGTGCGCGGCGGCGGCGAACCCGAAGTCGGAGGGCAGGCCCGCGCCGATGTCGATCCAGTGGTCGCCGGAGTCGTCGCTGCGGAACACGCCCCAGTGGTTCTGCAGATAGAGGCGGTCCGGGTCGGCCGCGTCCCGGGTGACCTTGTGGACGCACTGCCCGAACTCCGGGTCCGGGTCCGGGAGGAAGACCGCGGAGACGCCCTTGTTCGACGGCTCCCAGCTCGCCCCGCCGTCCTTGGTCCGGAACACGCCCGCCGTCGACACGGCGACGGTCACGGCCTTGGCGTCCCGGGAGTCCGTCAGGACGGTGTGCAGCCCCTCGCCGCCGCCGCCCGGCTCCCACCGCGAGCGGGTCGGGTGCTCCCAGAGCGGACGCACCAGCTCGAACGACTCGCCCCGGTCCTCGGAACGGAACAGCGCGGCCGGCTCCGTGCCCGCGTAGACCACGTCCGGCGCCTCCGGTCCCGCCGGATGCAGCTGCCAGACGCGCTCCAGCGACGCGCCGGTGGACTTGGGGAACTTCACCGCGGGCTGTCGCGGCTCGACCCAGGTCTCGCCCAGATCGTCGGAGTGGAAGACGGACGGCCCCCAGTGAGCGCTGTCGCCGCCGACCAGGATTCTCGGAGTGTCCCCCCGGGTGTCCACGGCGACCGAGTAGATCGCCTGCGCGTTGAAGTGCGGGCCTGTGATCTCCCAGGTCCCGCCGCGTCTGCGGCCGATGAAAAGACCCTTGCGAGTGCCTGCGGTGAGCAATACATCGGTCATGGTTCTGGACCTCCCGATACGCCGTCGTGCCGGAACAGTGCCAGTCTGCACCCGGCCACTGACAGTGGCCCGCGCACACGCCCGCCGCCCCGGTGACGCTGCCCGGCGCGCCCGCTTCCCTTGACCGGTGTCCGGCGGCGGCCCTAGCGTTCGAGAGTCGTAGAAAGCGCTTGCGCGGGATCGTTCAGGGCCCGTGCCACCGAGACTCAGGAGCCCCCCGTGGTGACCTTCGAAGGACTGCCCGGCGCCGTCGCCGTCTCGCACCTGAACGTCTACGACTGGACCGCCGCCGATGGGCTCCGCGGAGGCACCCCGCATCTGCATCTGACCTGCTCGGAGGGGTACGTCGTGGTCGGCGGCAGCGGATCCGTGCAGACCCTCACGGCCGAGGGCTTCCGGGAGACCCCGCTGACGCCCGGCGCGCTGGTCTGGTTCACCCCGGGCACCGTCCACCGCCTGGTCAACGAGGACGGGCTGCGCCTCATCGTGCTCATGCAGAACAGCGGGCTGCCCGAGGCGGGCGACGCCGTGCTCACCCTGCCGCCCGGCCGACTCACGGATCCGGACGCCTACCATGCGGCCGTGGCCCTGCCGGTGGACGCCGAGGAGGCCGTGCAGGAGCGGGCGGCGCGGGCCCGGCGCGACCTCGCCGTGGAGGGGTTCCTCGCCCTGCGCGAGGCCCTGGAGAAGGGCGACCCGGAACCGCTGGCCGCGTTCCACCGTGCCGCCGCCGCGCTCGTCCGCCCCCGTGCGGCCGAGTGGCGCGCCCGCTGGGAGAAAGGGGCCGCGACGGCCGCCGCCGCCACCGCCGACCAGCTCGACGCGCTGGACCGGGGCGAGGCGGGCCACCTCGCTGACGCCCGCGTGCACGCCGAACGGCCCTCCGCGCACGGCAGATTCGGCATGTGCGGCCGCCTGGACGTCTACCGGACCTGAGCCGGGCCCGCCGAGCCGCCCCGGCGGA
>NZ_JBHXJG010000373.1:0-5068 GCF_042723425.1 Streptomyces sp. NPDC058375
GGATCATCCTCCGGCCCGGCCCTCGACTGCGTGGAGCGGGCGACGGGAATCGAACCCGCGTAGCTAGTTTGGAAGACTAGGGCTCTACCATTGAGCTACGCCCGCAAGGCTCGCACCGCAGGTCTGTGGACCGCGGCACGAAGAGCATCGTAGCGGGTCGGTGGCGGTGCCCGCACACCCGTTGTGCCGACCGCCGGACCCGGTTCGCGTCGGCGCCGGACCCGACCCGGGGGAGCCGCCCCGTAAAGCGGCGGATCCGCGGTCCTCGTGCATGTACCCTACGTGTCGCACCGACGGGGTGTGGCGCAGCTTGGTAGCGCGTCCGCTTTGGGAGCGGAAGGTCGTCGGTTCGAATCCGGCCACCCCGACCACCAGCAAGATCGCATTGTGGGAGTCCTCCCCCTTGCCGTTACTATGCAAAATGCGTGCCCGTGTGTCTGATGTACCGGGCTCGGTCCGCGAAGCCGCCGATCGGCGGTCGAGCAGAACCCCAAGAAGTCAGCCACCAAGGAGACCGAACCGTGAAGAGCGCCGTGGAGACCCTGAACCCGACTCGGGTTCGGCTCAGCATCGAGGTGCCCTTCGAGGAGCTCAAGGACAGCCTCGACGCGGCGTACAAGAAGATCAACCAGCAGGTCACGGTGAAGGGCTTCCGCAAGGGCAAGATCCCCGCCCGGGTCATCGACCAGCGGTTCGGCCGCGGTGCGGTGCTGGAGGAGGCCGTCAACGACGCCCTCCCGAAGTTCTACACCGAGGCGGTCAACGAGGGTGAGCTGAACGTCCTCGGCCAGCCCGAGGTCGACATCACCGAGCTGAAGGACGGCGAGCTGCTGGCCTTCACCGCCGAGGTTGACGTACGCCCCGAGATCGAGATCCCGGACTACTCCGGCATCGAGGTCACCGTCGACGCCCTCGAGGTCACCGACGAAGAGGTCGAGAAGGCCGTGGAGCAGCTCCGTGAGCGCTTCGCCGCCACCAACCCGGTCGAGCGCGCCGCCGCCGACGGCGACGTCGTCACCATCGACCTGGAGGCCAAGGTCGACGGCGAGGTCCTGGAGGACGGCGTGGCCGCCGGTGTCTCGTACACCATCGGTTCCGGCGAGCTCCTCGACGGCATCGACGAGGCCGTGACCGGCCTGGAGGCCGGTGGCGAGGCCACCTTCACCTCCGAGCTGAAGGGCGGCTCCGCCGAGGGCAAGGCCGCGGAGGTCACCGTCAAGGTCACCGCCGTCGCCGCCCGTGAGCTCCCCGAGCTGGACGACGACTTCGCCCAGATGGCCAGCGAGTTCGACACGCTGGAGGAGCTGAAGGCCGACAGCCGCAAGCGCCTGGAGACCACCAAGCAGTACGACCAGGCCACCCAGGCCCAGGAGCGCGTCCTGGAGGAGCTGCTGAAGCTCGCCGAGGTCCCGATCCCGGAGAAGCTGCTCGCGGACGAGGTCCAGACCCGCAAGCACAACCTGGAGCACCACCAGCTCGGTCAGATGGGTCTCGACCTGGAGAAGTACCTCGAGATCCAGGGCAAGACCCTGGAGGAGTTCGAGAACGAGACCTCCGAGCAGGCCATCAAGGGCATCAAGACCCAGTTCATCCTGGACGAGCTCGTCAACAAGGAGAAGCTGAACGTCAACCAGGAGGAGCTCACCGAGCACCTCATGCGGCGCGCTGCCTCCTCCGGCATGAGCCCCGACCAGTTCGCCCAGGCCGTCGTCGAGGGTGGCCAGGTGCCGATGCTCGTCGGCGAGGTCGCCCGCGGCAAGGCGCTCGCCGTCGTCGTCGAGGCCGCCAAGGTCGTCGACACCAACGGTGAGGTCGTCGACCTGGAAGACGACGAGGACACCGCAGAGACCGCCGAGACCACGGAGGCGGCCGCCGAGGCCACCACCGAGGACAAGGCGGCCGACAAGGCCGAGGAGAAGAACGAGGCCTGAGCCTCGTCCTGATCCGAACGACGGGCCCCGAACGCACCACGTGTTCGGGGCCCGTCGTCGTATCGCTGTACGAGCCCCGGAACCCTTGTGCCCACTGCGGACCTTGCGCTCCCAGCGAACAGTTGCGGAAGCGGGATGGCGTTGTCCCACCTGCGCGTTAGGGTCCATGAAGAGGAAGGGTGGGGCAGTGACTTCACCCGCCCGGTACGAAGACGCTGAGACGGCCGGAGCCGTCAGAGACGAGCAGGTGGATACGTGACGAATCTGATGCCCTACGCCGCCGGAGAGCCGTCCCTCGGTGGAGGCCTCGGTGACCAGGTCTACAGCCGACTGCTCGGCGAGCGCATCATCTTCCTCGGTCAGCAGGTCGACGATGACATCGCCAACAAGATCACCGCACAGCTTCTCCTCCTTGCCGCCGACCCGGACAAGGACATCTACCTCTACATCAACAGCCCCGGTGGTTCGGTGACGGCCGGCATGGCGGTCTACGACACCATGCAGTACATCCCCAACGACGTCGTCACCATCGGCATGGGCATGGCCGCCTCCATGGGCCAGTTCCTGCTCACCGGCGGCGCCGCGGGCAAGCGCTTCGCGCTCCCGAACACCGACATCCTCATGCACCAGGGTTCGGCCGGCATCGGTGGCACGGCCTCGGACATCAAGATCCAGGCCGAGTACCTGCTCCGCACCAAGACGCGGATGGCGGAGATCACCGCCCGCCACTCCGGCCAGACCGTCGAGACGATCATCCGCGACGGCGACCGCGACCGCTGGTACACGGCGGAGGAGGCCAAGGACTACGGCCTCATCGACGAGATCATCACGTTCGCGTCGGGCATCCCGGGCGGCGGCGGCACCGGTGCCTGATCCGGTATCCACCGGACCGTCGGCACCACTCCCGCACCCCCTTCTCGTACGCCGAGACCTCCAGCCCCAGAACGCCACCAGGATGGTGAACACCCACATGAACAACTTCTCCGGCGCCTCCGCGAGCGGCCTCTACACCGGCCCGCAGGTGGACAACCGCTACGTCGTCCCGCGCTTCGTGGAGCGCACCTCGCAGGGTGTGCGTGAGTACGACCCGTACGCGAAGCTCTTCGAGGAGCGCGTGATCTTCCTGGGCGTCCAGATCGACGACGCCTCGGCCAACGACGTCATGGCGCAGCTGCTGTGCCTGGAGTCGATGGACCCCGACCGCGACATCTCGATCTACATCAACAGCCCCGGCGGCTCGTTCACCGCGCTCACCGCGATCTACGACACGATGCAGTTCGTGAAGCCGGACATCCAGACGGTCTGCATGGGCCAGGCGGCCTCCGCCGCCGCCGTCCTGCTCGCCGCCGGCACCCCGGGCAAGCGCATGGCGCTCCCGCACGCCCGGGTGCTCATCCACCAGCCGTCCTCGCAGACGGGCCGCGAGCAGCTCTCGGACCTGGAGATCGCGGCCAACGAGATCCTCCGTATGCGGACGCAGCTGGAGGAGATGCTGGCCCGGCACTCGACGACCCCGCTGGAGAAGATCAGCGAGGACATCGAGCGGGACAAGATCCTCACGGCCGAGGACGCCCTCGCGTACGGTCTGGTCGACCAGATCGTTTCCACCCGCAAGACCACCGCGGGCGCATCGCTCTGACGTCGGTCTTTCCCCTTGGCACATTCCGTTTGCACGACCACGGCCGTGTGAACCGTGCCAAGGGGGGCCCGAACGGGGGCCCAGGCAAGGTACCGTCGACTAGAGGCACCAGGAGCCGCTGAACCAGGCGGCCTCCCAGGCGAAGGGGAAGCACCTCGTGGCACGCATCGGTGATGGCGGCGACCTGCTCAAGTGCTCGTTCTGCGGAAAGAGCCAGAAGCAGGTGAAGAAGCTCATCGCGGGGCCCGGTGTGTACATCTGCGACGAGTGCATCGATCTCTGCAACGAGATCATCGAGGAGGAGCTCGCGGAGACGAGCGAGGTGCGCTGGGAAGAGCTTCCCAAGCCCCGCGAGATCTACGAGTTCCTGGAGGGGTACGTCGTCGGGCAGGAGCCCGCGAAGAAGGCCCTCTCCGTCGCGGTGTACAACCACTACAAGCGGGTCCAGGCCGGGGAGAACGGCGGTGGCGCCGGTCGCGAGGACGCGATCGAGCTCGCCAAGTCGAACATCCTCCTGCTGGGCCCCACGGGTTCCGGTAAGACGCTCCTCGCCCAGACGCTGGCCCGCATGCTCAACGTCCCGTTCGCGATCGCGGACGCGACGGCGCTGACGGAGGCCGGTTATGTCGGCGAGGACGTCGAGAACATCCTGCTCAAGCTGATCCAGGCGGCCGACTACGACGTCAAGAAGGCCGAGACCGGGATCATCTACATCGACGAGATCGACAAGGTCGCCCGCAAGAGCGAGAACCCCTCGATCACCCGCGATGTCTCCGGCGAGGGTGTGCAGCAGGCCCTGCTGAAGATCTTGGAGGGCACTACCGCCTCCGTCCCGCCGCAGGGCGGACGCAAGCACCCCCACCAGGAGTTCATCCAGATCGACACGACGAACGTGCTGTTCATCGTGGGCGGCGCGTTCTCCGGCCTGGAGAAGATCATCGAGTCCCGGGCCGGCGCCAAGGGCATCGGCTTCGGCGCCACGATCCGCTCCAAGCTGGAGATCCAGGCGAGTGACCAGTTCCAGGAGGTCATGCCGGAGGACCTGGTGAAGTTCGGGATGATCCCCGAGTTCATCGGCCGTCTCCCCGTGCTGACCTCGGTCCACAACCTGGACCGCGAGGCCCTGCTCCAGATCCTCATCGAGCCGCGCAACGCCCTGGTCAAGCAGTACCAGCGCCTCTTCGAACTCGACGGTGTGGAGCTGGACTTCGAGCGCGAGGCGCTGGAGGCCATCGCCGACCAGGCGATCCTGCGCCAGACCGGCGCGCGCGGACTGCGGGCGATCATGGAGGAAGTCCTCCAGTCCGTGATGTACGAGGTCCCGTCCCGCAAGGACGTCGCCCGCGTCGTCATCACGCCCGACGTCGTCCGCAACAACGTCAACCCGACGCTGGTCCCGCGCGAGCCGCGCACGATCGGCAAGAACGACGGCGGCCGCCACGAGAAGTCGGCGTAGCCGCAGGCGACTTGCGTACGCCAACGCCGAAGGGGCGCCCAC
>NZ_JBHXJG010000374.1:0-5032 GCF_042723425.1 Streptomyces sp. NPDC058375
ATGCGGGCGGGGGCCGGTGCGTACATGGGCGGGACGTCCTAGCCGAGCGGGTGCATCCAGCCGTGGGTGTCCTCGATGACGCCGCGCTGGATGTCGAGCAGGCGCTCCCGCAGCTTCAAGGTGACCTCGCCGGGCTCGCCCTCGCTCTGGGTCCACTCGCCGCCCTCGGACTTCACCAGGCCGACGGGGGTGATGACGGCGGCGGTGCCGCAGGCGAAGACCTCGACGAGGGTGCCCTTCGCGGTGTCGTCGCGCCACTGGTCGATGGAGACGCGGCCTTCCTCCGAGCCGTAACCGAGGTCGCGGGCGACCTTGAGGAGGGAGTCACGGGTGACGCCCGCGAGGAGGGAGCCGGTGAGGGCGGGCGTGATGATCTTCTTCGAGCCGTCCTCCTGGGCGTACACGAAGTAGAGGTTCATGCCGCCGAGCTCCTCGACCCACTTGTGCTCGACCGCGTCGAGGTAGGCGACCTGGGCGCAGCCGTGCGCGGCGGCCTCGGCCTGGGCGAGGAGGGAGGCCGCGTAGTTGCCGCCGGTCTTGGCGTCGCCCATGCCGCCGGGGACGGCGCGGACGCGGTTCTCCGAGAGCCAGATGGAGACCGGCTTCACCCCGCCGGGAAAGTAGGCGCCGGCGGGCGAGGCGATGACCAGGAACAGGTACTCGTTGGCCGGCTTCACGCCGAGGCCGACCTCGGTGGCGATCATGAACGGGCGCAGGTAGAGGGACTCCTCGCCGCCATGCGCCGGAACCCACGCCTTGTCCTGCTGGACCAGCGCGTCGCAGGCCGCGATGAACGTCTCGACGGGCAGCTCGGGCATGGCGAGCCGGGCGGCGGAGCGCTGGAAGCGGCGGGCGTTGGCGTCGGGGCGGAAGGAGGCGACCGTGCCGTCGGGCTGGCGGTAGGCCTTCAGCCCCTCGAAGATCTCCTGCGCGTAGTGCAGGGTCATGTTGGCCGGGTCCAGCGACAGCGGGCCGTAGGGGACCAGCTCGGCGTCGTGCCAGCCGCGGCCCTCGGTCCAGCGGATCGTCACCATGTGATCGGTGAAGTGCCGGCCGAATCCGGGGTTGGCCAGGATCGCCTCGCGCTCCGCGTCGGACAGCGGGTTCGAGGAGGGCTTGAGCTCGATCGTGGGCGTCGTCATGAGTGCGTGTCCTTCACCGGTCTTGTGTGTGATGGACCGCGCCCACGCCCGCATCCGCCCGACGCTTTCCGGTCAGGTGCTAAGGCGTCCGAGCTTCACCGCGAGCCACGGCCCCGCGTTCGATTATCTCTTGCGGGGGGCCAGGCACGAAATGGTGGGAATGCGGTCCAGGGGTCGATGGTGGCACCCGGGGGCCGCACAGGTGAAGCCGCCGGGCGCTGAGTGCGACCCGGCGGCTTCGAAGTGGAGTCGTCGGGTCAGCTCGCTACGCGTACCGCGAGGGCGTCGCCGATCTCGTCGGTCGTCCGCGTGGCGGCACCGTCGCGCTCCGCGAGGTCGGCGGAGACGGCGTCCTCGATGCGCGCGGCCTCGGTGTCGTAGCCGAGGTGGCGCAGCAGGAGGGCGACGGAGAGGACCGTGGCGGTCGGGTCGGCCTTGCCCTGCCCCGCGATGTCGGGGGCGGAGCCGTGGACCGGCTCGAACATCGACGGGAACGCGCCCGTCGGGTTGATGTTGCCGGAGGCGGCCAGGCCGATGCCGCCGGAGACGGCGGCGGCGAGGTCGGTGAGGATGTCGCCGAAGAGGTTGTCGGTGACGATGACGTCGAAGCGCTCCGGCTGGGTGACGAAGAAGATCGTCGCGGCGTCGACGTGCAGGTAGTCGGTGGAGACCTGCGGGTATTCGGCGGCGACCTTGTCGAAGGTGTTCTTCCACAGGTGGCCGGCGTAGACGAGGACGTTGTTCTTGTGGACCAGCGTCAGCTTCTTGCGGGGTCGGGCGGCCGCGCGCTCGAAGGCGTCCCGGACCACGCGCTCGACGCCGTACGCCGTGTTGAGGCTGACCTCGGTGGCGACCTCGGCGGGGGTGCCGGTGCGCAGCGAGCCGCCGTTGCCGGTGTACGGGCCTTCGGTGCCCTCGCGGACGACGACGAAGTCGATGTCGGGGCGGCCGGCGAGCGGGGTCGCGGTGTTCGGGAAGAGCTTGGAGGGGCGCAGGTTGATGAAGTGGTCGAAGGCGAAACGCAGCTTCAGCAGCAGCCCGCGCTCCAGGACGCCCGACGGCACGGACGGGTCGCCGATCGCGCCGAGGAGGATGGCGTCGTGGTTCTTGAGGGCTTCCAGCTCCGCGTCCGGGAGGGTGTCGCCGGTGCGGTGCCAGCGCTGGGCGCCGAGGTCGTACTCCTTGGTCTCCAGCTTCACATCCTGCGGGAGGACAGCGTTGAGGACCTTGAGACCCTGGGCCACGACTTCCTGGCCGATTCCGTCACCGGGGATCACTGCGAGATCGATGCTGCGAGACATGCCGGAAGCCTAACGGTGCGTCCCACCCCATGACATCCGACGTCCACCATATGGACGGACGCGCGGATGTTCGGGGCGGGGTGGGTGGTGCGGCGGGGCGGGCGGAATACGGCTGCGGGCGCGGCTCAGTGACCGGTCTCGCCGCCGTTGTCGCGGCGGTCCAGAGCGCGCTGGAGGGCGGCGGCGGCATTGCGGCGCTCGGCCTCGGCCTGGCGGGAGGTGTGACGGACGCGGCGGACAGTGGTCTCGGCCATGATGGATCGACTCCTTGAGATTCCTGAGATCGCGTGGCACCGGCGCGGGCGGCTCAGCGCCGCGCGGCGGTGGGGAGCGGGATCGGATATCGAGGCGCCGGAAGGGGCGGGGAGCGTACGCGGCAGGGGTTGCCTGCTTCGGGCGTGCGCCACCATCCGCCGGTCGCTCGATCGAGCGATGCGTTCGGCTTCTACCAAGTTAGGACAGTCGGGCCGTCCTGTCTCCACAGTTAGTCGGACTTCCTACTATCTGAGACGGCCTCTTGGATCGTCGCAGGTCACAGCCCTGGAGGAAGTCCGTCGACTCACAGGAGGTCGCCGTTCCGCCAGTCGAAGGCCAGCGGGTGGGCGGGCGCGGGCAGGGGGTGTCCGGCTGCCGGGCGGACGTACGTGCTGCCCTCCTCCTCCGGGAGCGGGAGGGGGCCGTCCGGGCCGAGGGCGGTGAGCCGGCCCGGCCAGAGCTGCCAGCCGCACGCGGCGTAGAGCGCCGCTCCCGCGTCAGAGGCGGAGAGGGCCCCGAAGTCGTGGGCCGCGTCGATGACGTGCTCCAGGGCGGCCATGATCCGGTGGCCGAGGCCGCCCCGACGGTGGTCGGCGCGGACGGCGACGCCTTCGACGTAACCGGCGCGGTAGGAGCGGTCGGTGTGCAGGACGCGGCGCTGGACGACGGAGCCGTGGGCGACCAGGAGGCCGTCCGTGTCGCGGATCAGGGCGTGGACGCCGCCGAGGGCGTGCTCCCAGTCCTCGTCGGCGAAGTCGCCCTCGAAGGCGGCGTCGAGCAGGTCGCGGATCTCCGCGCGCTCGGCGGCGGTCAGCTCGAAGGTGGGGGCGGTACGCACGGCGGGCTCGGTCATAGGGCCCATCCTCGCGCGCGGGGGCCGCTGCCCGCACACGGATAAGCCTGCCCGGAGCGGGGCGTGACCTGTCCGCACACGGATAAGCCTGCCCGGAGCGGGGCGTGATCCGCCCGCACGCGGATAAGTCTGCCCGGACCGGTGTGTGACCCGCCCGCACACGGGGTGACCCGCCCGGACCGAGGCGATCGGCGGTCCGGGCGGGCATCGGTTGCCTGCGGTACGAGAGCGTCGGCGGCTCAGTACACCGTCACGCCGTACGCCGAGAGCGCCTCGGTCACCGGCTGGTGGATGGCCGAGCCCGCGGTGCCCGAGCAGCCGGAGCTGCCGGAGTGGATGCCGAGGGCGACGGATCCGGCGAAGTGCGCGCCGCCGCTGTCGCCGCCGGCCGAGCAGGCGGTCGTGCGGACCATGTTGTAGACGGGCCCGTCACCGTAGTTGACGGTGACGTTGACGGCGGTGACGGTGCCGCTGGTCACCTTGGTCGTGGAGCCGCTCTTCTGGATCGCCTGACCGACGACGGCGTTGGCGGCGGAGGTGATGTCCCGGGTGGAGCCGTTGTAGAGGTCGACGGTTCCGGCGGGCGAGGAGCCGTCGGTGTAACGGACGATGCCGTAGTCGTTGGTCGGGAAGCTGCTGCCCTCCCGGACACCGACGACCGAACCGCCGGAACTGGCTGACCAGTTGGCGGAGAGGTTGGTGCAGTGCCCGGCGGTCACGAAGTAGCGGGCCCCGCCCTTGGTGACGTTGAAGGCGGCCGAGCAGCGGCTGCCGCCGCCGTAGATCGCGCCGCCGCCCAGCACCTCGCGGCGGAATTCACCGGGGACGCGCTTGATGTCGACCGCGCCGTCGAGCCGTTCAGCGATCGCTTCGAGGCGGGCCATGTCCCGGGCGGAGACGGAGGAGTCGGCCTCGACGGCGACCCGGTTGGTACGCGGGTCGACGCCCCAGGAGGTGCCGGTGATCTTCGCCTCGGCCTCCAGGGTGCCCATGGCGGCGTCGAGTCGGGCGGCGCTCCGGGCCACCCGGCGGACGGTGGCGCCGGTGGCGCGGGCCTGCTCCTCGGCCCGGTCGGTGGTGACGGTGACGACCAGCTTCCCGGTCTTCGCGTCGAGGTAGGTTCCGGCGGTGGCGGCGCCGAGCGCGCGATCGACCTTGGCGTCGAGTGCGTACGCGGACGGGGCGGGGATCGCCGAGGGGGCGGGCGAGGGGGTGTCGGCGGCGGTGGAGGGGGCGGCTCCGAGGCCGAGGGCGCCGGCGACGAGCAGCAGGGAAACGCCGATGCGCGCGCGGGAGTTGCGTCTCATGGGGGGCTCCTTCTCGGGTGACGCGTGGGGACGTACCGAGAAGGAATTTGACATGCCCATTACCTAAACCACAAGACCGCGTGACCCGGGGGCCCGCCGACAGCCCCGTACCGGAGCGCACATGGGAACCGCCCCCCGGCCGGCAGGGGGGCCGGTCGGGGGGCGGTGCTCAGG
>NZ_JBHXJG010000375.1:0-4949 GCF_042723425.1 Streptomyces sp. NPDC058375
GAAACACACTCGTCCGACCGCCATCGCTTTGACATGATCATCGGCATCGCGTGCCGCGAGCGGCAGGCGTGCACCGCTGGCGCCACGCACCGAGGGAGGGACCGGCCCAGGTGATCCTGACCGTCACCCTGAACACCGCGCTCGACGTGACGTACACCGTCGACGCACTCGTCCCGCACGGCAGCCACCGGGTCGGCGAGGTCACCGAACGCCCCGGCGGCAAAGGGCTCAACGTCGCCCGGGTGCTGGGAGCCCTCGGCCACGACGCCGTGGTCACCGGCTTCGTCGGCGGCGCGACCGGAGGCGTCCTGCGCGATCTCCTCGCCCCGCTCCCGCCGCGCGACGCCCTCGTGACCGTCGCCGGGAACACCCGCCGCACCCTCGCGATCACCGACCGCTCGACCGGCGACACCACCCAGCTCAACGAACCCGGACCGCAGGTGAGCCCCGCCGAATGGGCCGCCTTCCTGCGGACGTACGAGGAGCTGGCCGCCGGGGCCGACGCGGTCGCGCTCTGCGGCTCCCTGCCGCCCGGCATCCATGTCGGGGCGTACGCCGAACTGGTCCGGATCGCCCGCGCCGCCGCCGTACCCGTGCTCCTGGACACCAGCGGCGAACCGCTGCGCCGGGGCATCGCCGCCCGCCCCGACCTGGTCAAGCCGAACGCCGAGGAGCTGGCCCAGCTGACCGGCTCCCGCGACCCGCTGCGCGCGGCCGGTGACGCCCGCCGCCGCGGGGCCCACGCGGTGATCGCCTCGCTCGGCCCGGAGGGCGTGCTCGCGCTCGCCCCGGACGGCGTCTGGCGGGCCGCCCCGCCCGCCCCCGTGCGCGGCAACCCGACCGGCGCGGGCGACTCCGCCGTCGCCGGGCTGCTGTCCGCCCTGGCCGAGGGGCTGCCCTGGCCGGAGCGGCTGGCCCGGGCGGTGGCCCTGTCGACGGCGACGGTGCTGGCCCCGACGGCCGGCGAGTTCGACGCGGCGGCCTACGCGGAGCTGCTGCCGCGCGTCTCGGTGGAGCCGTACGCCCCGGCCCCCTGACCGGACCGTCACGCCCCGGCTCCCCGATCCGACCGGGCCCTGCCGTCCGCACACGCCGACGCCCCGACCACCTCGGAGGCGGTCGGGGCGCGGGAAGGGCGCGGGGGTGCTTTGCCGGTCAGCTCTCGATGTGGCCGGACTTCAGCTCCAGCTGGTCGAGATTGGCGTCGCACTCGTCGCCCGTCTCGCACGACAGCTTGAGGGTGTTGGAGCCCTTGTCGAGCTGGACGTACGCGTACGTGTTCGTCCAGCCCTTCTCCAGATCGCCCTCGGGGGCCTGCGCGAAGTTCTTCATGTTGATGGAGCGGGGCTCCTGGTCGTTGACCGTCAGGGTCGTCTTCGCGTCCTTGCCGGGCACGCCGTAGGTCACGTACAGGGTGTACGCGCCGGCTTCGGGCACCTCCACCGACCAGGTGGCCGACCGGCCGACCTCGTTCAGGTTGATGTAGTTGCCGTTCGCGCCCTTGGCGCCCTTGACCGTGGAGTCCAGGGCCGCCGTGCCGCCCAGCGTCAGCGTCGCCGCGTCCTGCTTCGGCAGCTCGACCGGCTTCGGGGTCTCCTCCGGCTTCTTCTCCGGCTTCTTCGACTCCTCGACCTCGCCGGCGGGGCCCTGCGAGGAGGACGCCTCGTTGTTCTTGTCGCCCTCGTCGCCGTCGTCGCCCGTGAGCAGGGCGGCGCAGATGCCGATGAGGACGACCGCGACCACGGCGACCGCCGCGATCAGGAGCGCCTTCGTGTTCGGGCCGCCGCGGCCCGTGCCGCCGCCGTGGCCGCCCTGGGCCGGGGGCTGCCCGTGGGACGCGCCGCCGGGGTAGGTCTCGGGGGCCGCGTACTGCGGGTTCGGCCGGTTGTACTGCTGCGCGGGCTGGCCGTACGCCTGCTGGGGCGGGTAGCCGTACCCGCCCTGCTGCTGCGGCACCTGCTGCTGGCCGTACTGGCGCTCGCCGACGGCACGCACCTGGTTGTAGGACGTTCTGGGCACGCCCGGCTGCGCGGCCGGACCCGGGTAGCCGTAACCGCCCTGGCCGGGCGCCTGGGCGCCTGCCGCCTGTCCGTCCGCGTACAGATAGCCGAACGGATCGTCGTCCTCGGGCTTGCTCGCGCCGTTGTTTCCGGCCGTCATCCCTGGGTCACTCCTCACCATCTCGCCAGCCGTCGCCGACCGGCCGAGCCTACCTCGAACGGAGCAGCCCCCGAATTGCGCTCGGCGACCCGGGCGGCCTCAGGGGAACGGGTACGGGGTAGGGGGAGGAACGGGTCGTGAACGTCATCCGGCCCTGCGGTGAACCTTCGACCGGGAGCGTTTTTCCACGTACATCCGCTGGTCGGCGGAGCGCAGGACCTCTTCTACGCTCATTCCGCACTCGGCCCAGCCGATGCCGAAACTCGCCCCGACCCGGACCGCGCGACCGTCGACCCTTATGGGCGGAATGATGGCATTTCGCAGACGAACGGCCAGGTCAGCGGCGTCCGCCGCTCCGAGGCCGTCGGCCAGAACGACGAATTCGTCACCCCCGAGCCGGGCGACGGTGTCGCCGTCCCGCACACAGGTGCTCAGCCGCCGGGCGACCTCGATGAGCACGGCGTCGCCGGTGTGGTGCCCGAAGCGGTCGTTGATGGACTTGAAACCGTCGAGGTCGCAGAAGAGGACCGCGAGCCCCTTCGTCCCGTCGTCGTGCTCCGGATCCGGGGCCACCGTGTGCACATGGTGGTCGAAGGGCCCGCCGCCGGGGATCGCCTCGCCCTCGTAGCCGTCGGCCTGGTAGCCGTGGGTGAGGGAGGACTCGACGTCCCCGTACGCCGCGTCCAGCGCCTCGATCGCGGTGGCGGCAGGGGAGTGCGGCCGCTCGCAGATCCGGGCGCTGAGCCGCGACTTCAGCTCGGCGCTGTTGGGCAGCCCGGTCAGCGCGTCGTGCGAGGCGCGGTGGGCGAGGTTCAGCTCATGGCGCTTGCGCTCCTCTATGTCCTCGACGTGGGTGAGCAGGAAGCGCGGCCCGTCGGCGGCGTCCGCGACGACCGAGTTGCGCAGCGAGACCCAGAGATACGTGCCGTCCCGGCGGCTGAGGCGCAGCTCGGCCCGGCCGCCCTCGGCGGAGGTGCGCAGCAGGGTACCGATGTCCTCGGGGTGGACCAGGTCGGCGAAGGAGTACCGGCGCAGGACGGAGGCGGGGCGGCCGAGCAGCCGGCACAGGGCGTCGTTGGTGCGCAGCAGCCGGCCGTGCTGGTCGCCGCCCATCTCGGCGATGGCCATGCCGCTGGGCGCGTACTCGAAGGCCTGCCGGAACGACTCCTCGCTGGCCCGCAGCGCCTGCTGCTCGCGCTCCAGCCGGACCAGCGCACGCTGCATGTTGGCCCGCAGGCGGGCGTTGCTGATGGCGATGGCGGCCTGGGAGGCGTACATCTGGAGCGCTTCGCGCCCCCATGCGCCGGGGCGGCGTCCGTTGCGCGGCCGGTCGACGGATATGACCCCGAGGAGGTCCCGGCCGCCGCCGGACGCGTACATCGGGGCGTAGAGCCGGTCGAGCGGGTGCCACTCGTCCTCGAACCGGGGTTCGGGGCCCTCGGTGTGCCACTGCGGTACGTCGTCGTCGAGGAGGACCCAGCCCTCGGTGTGCGGGATGAACCGGAGGTCGTCCCAGGCCTCGCCCATGGAGAGCCGGCGTTCCCAGGAGGCGCGGGAGCCGACGCGGCCGGTGATCAGGGCTTCGGCGGCCGCGTTGCCCGCGAAGGCGGCGATGACGAGGTCGCCGTCCGGCCGGACCAGGTTGACGCAGCCCAGCTCGTAGCCGAGACCGGCGACGATCCCGTCGGCCACGGTCTGCAGCGTGTCCGCCAGACTCCGCGCCGTATTGAGATCAGCGACGGCCTGATGCAGCTGCCGCATGGTCGCAAGACGGACGTACGGTTCCGACTCGGCCTCCATCGCTCGCACTCCCCGAGACCTCGACAGCAACTCCAGGTTTCATATCGACGTACTTGTTGCAGTGTCACGGCCACTGAATCACAGTGAGCTGTGCACCCGGTACACAGGGTCAGCAGAAAATGGACTCTGTGACTCAAGTCACAACAGATGGCCAGGTGGGGGCGGTGACTCACGGCGACGACGATCGTTCCGCGGTCACCGGGGGGGATGGGTTCCCGTTGTGTGCGCCCGCGCACGCCCCCTCTCCCGCCGCCCCCCTCCCGGGGTCCTAGGACCTGCCTGGTCCCCTGGCCCGATGCGGCCGGCCGGCCCCCCGGTTAGCGTCGGGGTGTGCTCCAGACGAAGCCCCCCACCCCGCGCCCCGAGACCGTCCCTCATGCTGAGGGAGTGAGCAACGACGAGTTCCGCGCCGCCCTCGCGCGGCTGGCCGCCGGGGTGGTGCTGGTCACGGCCCAGGAGCCGCCCCTCGACGAGGACGGCCGGGGCGAGGACGTGGGCATGACGGCGACCGCCTTCATGTCCGTGTCCCTGGAGCCGCCCCTGGTGATGGTGAGCCTGCGCAACGGCTCCCGGATGGACGACCTGCTGGACGAGCAGCCGCTGTGGGCGGTCTCCGTCCTGGCCGCGAGCCAGCGGCACATCGCGGGCCGGTTCGCCATGAAGGGCCGGATCAGCGACCGGCTGTTGTTCGAGGACGTCGCGTACGTACGGGGCGAGGTGACGCACGCTCCGCTGATCGGCGGGGCGCTGGCGACGCTGGAGTGCCGCACCGAGCAGCGCGTGGTGGCCGGGGACCACACCCTGGTGATCGGGCGGGTGCTCACGGCGGAGCTGCCGAGCCCGGAGGGCGACCCGCTGACGTACTTCAAGGGCCGCTACCGGCAGCTGGGCTGACGCCCCGTCCCCGGTCGGCCCGTCACCGCCCGGGACGCCCGCACCGGGAGACGCGCCTTGCGGCCCGCCCCGGCGCGCCTCCCCGCCCGCCGGGG
>NZ_JBHXJG010000376.1:0-4945 GCF_042723425.1 Streptomyces sp. NPDC058375
CGCCAGGACGGCGGGAGGGCTGCGGATCTCACGAACTGCGTTCGCTTACTTCTTGTTGCGACGCTGAACGCGCGTGCGCTTGAGCAGCTTGCGGTGCTTCTTCTTGGCCATCCGCTTACGCCGCTTCTTGATAACAGAGCCCACGACTACCCTCGCTCACTTCTTCTTCACTGGTGCGGGGCGTCTGGGCCCACACGACCTACGTCGGCCTAGCCTACCCGCCACCGTCCGAGGGACGTAATCCGCAGGCAACCCCGGCTGATCCCAGGCTGACGTCAGGCTGATTCCACCCCCACAAAGGACTCGCGGAGATACGCGTGAACCGCTTGCTCCGGCACCCGGAAGGACCTGCCCACCCGGATCGCCGGCAGATGACCGCTGTGCACCAAGCGGTACACGGTCATCTTCGACACTCGCATGACCGAGGCGACTTCCGCCACGGTCAGAAACTTGACCTCGTTGAGAGGCCTCTCGCTGCCAGCAGCCATGACCCACCTGTACCTTCCGCACCGGACGCGCACCGGCTTCCCCTCCGGTGACTCTTCGTCGTTGTGCGCTCACTCCCCAGATTAGGGGCGGGTGGTGCGAGTGGGGAAGAGGGGAGCCGATCGACGGCTTACTGTGACAGACAGGCCCGATTGAGCACATAGCGCGTCAACGGCCGGTAGAACGGCGCCCGTACGCCGTCGTCGAGCGGAACCACCACGGACACCCGCCCCTCCGCCTCCCCCACGAACAGCGCCGGATCGTCCGTGTCCGCCGGCCCGATCGCCTCGATCCCCAGCTGACCTGCACCGCAGACCCAGCCGTGATCCCCGATCACCAGATCGGGCAGTACCCCGAGCCGCTCCGCCGCGTCCTGGAGCGCGAGCCGCACCGGAAGCGGCGAATGCGTGTGCGCGCCGGTCTCGCCCCCGGTGGGCCGCCCCCCTGGTTCGCGCACCAGGGCAACACCCCGTACGTAGTCGAGGTGGTACGTACGTACGCCAAACCGGGTCGTTATGTCGACACATCTCCCCTGCGCGGGGGTGAGAACAGGACACCCCGCCGCCGACAGAGCGTCTGCCAGCCCGGCGTAGAAACCGAGCAACCGGTGCGGATGACCGGTCCCCAGCAGCACCGGAGCCCGCCGCTCGGCCACCAGCGCCAGCCGCTCGGCGAACGCGTCCAGCGCGGCCACCGTCCGCTCCGGGTCGATCGCGTCGGGACCGCTCACATGCGCCGGGTCCGCCGAGACCCCGCACCGGTCCGCCATCAGCCGCAACAGCTCGCCCTCGCCCCAGGCCCGCTCGGGCGCGAGCCCCAGCATCACCCGCGGATCCCGGGCGGCGAACAGCCGGTAGCTGCGCAGACTGGTCTCGCGCGACGTGGCCACGGACCCGGCCAGCCGGGCCGCCAGCAGATGGGCGCGCAGCGCCGCGGTGCTCAACACCCCTGGGATGCTGCCGTATCGCGGCGCCCGGCGAGCCGGAATCCCGGTACGCCCCACCGTTGGCGTAACGCACGGCACAATGCCCCGGGGCGTGACCTAGGAATCACCCCCCACAGCGCGAAGGGCTCGTGACCTAGGTCAGCAGCCCCCGCAGCGGGAAGGAGGCCTTCCGGGACGCCAGCACCGCCTGGTCCAGCCGGTCCGCCGGGTCGTACCCGTCCTCCCACGCCTGCCACGACGGCGTCCGCCCGTCTGTCATCCGGCCCGGGCCGAGCTGCCGCGTACGGGCGTAGACGAGATCACGCCAGGACGGCGGCACGACCGACTCCGGGTCCACGGGAGCGTGGGCCGCGATCCCGACGAGATGCGTCCACGACCGGGGTACGACATCCACCACCGCGTAGCCACCGCCGCCGAGCGCCACCCACCGCCCGTCGGCGTGCTCGTGGGCCAGCCGGTGGCAGGACTCCATGACCGCCCGCTGCGCGTCCAGCGACACCGCGAGGTGGGCGAGCGGGTCCTCGAAGTGGGTGTCCGCCCCGTGCTGGGTGACGAGCACCTGGGGCCGGAAGTCGGCCAGCAGCTCGGGCACCACCGAGTGGAACGCCCGCAGCCACCCCGCGTCCCCGGTCCCGGCCGGCAGCGCCACGTTCACCGCCGAGCCCTCCCCCGCCCCGGCCCCGGTCTCCTCCGGCCACCCGGTCTGCGGAAACAGCGTCCTCGGGTGCTCGTGCAGCGAGATCGTCAGGACGCGCGGGTCCTCCCAGAACGCGGCCTGCACGCCGTCCCCGTGGTGGACGTCCACATCGACGTACGCGACCCGCTCCGCGCCCAGCTCCAGCAGCCGGGCGATGGCGAGGGCCGGGTCGTTGTAGACGCAGAACCCTGCGGCAGAACCCGGCATGGCGTGGTGCAGCCCCCCGGTGAAGTTCACCGCGTGCTCGGTCTCCCCCCGCCACACGGCCTCCGCCGCCCCGACGGACAGCCCGGCGATCAGCGCGGACGCCTCGTGCATCCCGCTGAACGCCGGATCGTCCACGGTCCCGAGCCCGTAGTTCTGGTCAGCGGCCCGCGGATTCGCGGAGGCGGCCCGCACGGCCGCCACGTAGTCCTGCCGGTGCACGAGTCTCAGGCTGGAGTCCCCCAAGGGCCTGGCCGACCGCAGATCCACCGCCGTATCGAGCCCGAACGCCCGCACCAGCCCCATCGTCAGGGCGAGCCGGACCGGGTCCATGGGGTGGGTGTCCCCGAAGTCGTATCCCGTAACTGCGTCATCCCACATCAGCTGTGCGCGGCCGCTCATGCCCGCCACCGTATCGGGCGGGCTCCGGCCCGAACGCGCGGGCATACACGAGCGTCGCCAGCACCAGAACCATCGGTACGAGCATGGCTCCGCGATAACTCCACGCATCGCCCAGAGCGCCCACGAGCGGCGAACCGACCAAGAACCCCACATAGTTGAAGATGTTCAGCCGGGCCACGGCAGCGTCGCTGTTCCCCGGGAACATCCGCCCGGCGGCGGCGAAGGTCTGCGGCACGATCACGCAGAGCCCGAACCCGAGCATCGTGAATCCGAGCATCCCCACCCACGCCCCCGGCGCGACCGCCACGACAGCGAACCCGCCGGCCGCCAGGAGACTCCCGCCCCGCACCACGGCGACGGCCCCGAACCGCCGCACCCCGAGGTCCCCCACGGCCCGCCCCAGCAGGGTCGTCACCATGTAGACGTTGTACGGAACGGTCGCGAGCTGCTCCGAACTGCCCAGCACGTCCTGGAGGTACTTGGCACTCCAGTTGGAGACGGTCGAGTCCCCGATGTACGCGAAGGTCATGACGAGGCAGAGCGGCAGCAGCAGCTTGAACGACAGCGCCCCGCCCGGGCCTCCGGACCCGGCGCGGGCCTCCTCCGGGCGCTTCCCTTCCGTGTACCACCGGCTCCCGATCAACGCGGCGGGCAGCAGCACCACCACGACGGGCAGGTAGGACGCGAGCAACGACAGATCCCACCGCGCCCCGACCCACGCCAGGGACGCCCCCGCGATCCCGCCGAGGCTGTAGGCGGCGTGAAAGCCGGTCATAATGCTACGCCCGTACGCCCGTTGGAGGCTGACGCCCAGCATGTTCATGGACGCGTCCAGCGCCCCGACCGCCAGCCCGAACACCCCGAGCGCGACGGCGACGTGCCACATCTCCCGCCCGGCGCCCACTCCGAGCAGAGCAAGGAGGACGAGCGGCTGGGCCCACCGCAGGACGACGCCGGGCCGCACCCGGACGACAAGCTTCTCGATCGCCACGCTGCCGGCCCCCGCCAGGATCGGGACAGCGGCGAGGAAGATGGGCAGCAGACCGTCGGATATCCCGTACTGGTCCTGAATGGCGGGGATACGCGTCACCAGAAGAGCGAACGCCACGCCTTGAACGCCGAAGCTCAGCCCCAGGGAGGCCCTGCCGTGCCGCAAGCCCGCATCAGTCATGGCCGCGAGCGTAGGGCCAGCCACTACCCGTGGGTAGATGGATCAGTCGAGCAGTTTCAGGCCAGCAGCTCGGGAAGCTGGGACATGTCCGAGAAGTGCCCGGTCACGCCGGTGAGCCGGTCCGCGGGGACCATCGACGTGAACCCGTACACGTCCATCCCAGCCGCACGCGCCGCTTCGACCCCGAGCGGGCTGTCCTCGATGACGACGCACCGCTCCGGCGCGACGCCCATGCGCTCGGCGGCGTGCAGGAACAGGTCCGGCGCCGGCTTGCCCCGCCCGACGTCCTCCGAGCTGAAGATCCACTCCTCCTCGAACCACTGGTCGATCCCCGTCCTGCGGTGCCCGACCCGGATCCGCTCGTGGCTCCCGGAGGAGGCGACGCAGTAGTCCACCCCGTTCGCGACGAGCTTTCCGAGCAGCTCCTCGACCCCGTCGACCGCCACCAGCTCCTGCTGGAATGCGGCGAACGTACGGGTGTTGAGCGTGGAGTCGAAGTCCTCGGGCAGCTTCTGCCCGGTCCTCTCCTCGACGAGATCGTGGACCCGGTGCACGGCGGACCCCATGTAGTCCCGGAGCGATTCCTCGTACGAGGTGGGGTGACCGAGCTCGGTCAGGTAGCCGGAGAGGACGGTGTTGGCGAGCGGCTCACTGTCGACGAGCACACCGTCGTTGTCGAAGATGACCAGTTCGTAGCGCATGGTCCGACCCTAGACGTTCAGAACGCAGAAAAGCCCCGCACCATACGGTGCGGGGCTTTCCCGGAAAAATTGTTCGGCGGCGTCCTACTCTCCCACAGGGTCCCCCCTGCAGTACCATCGGCGCTGAAAGGCTTAGCTTCCGGGTTCGGAATGTAACCGGGCGTTTCCCTAACGCAATGACCACCGAAACACTATGAAATTGAGAACACCGGTGTTTTCACGGCTGTTCATTATTTCAGAACCAACACAGTGGACGCGAGCAACTGAGGACAAGCCCTCGGCCTATTAGTACCAGTCAGCTCCACCCCTTACAGGGCTTCCACATCTGGCCTATCAAC
>NZ_JBHXJG010000377.1:0-4908 GCF_042723425.1 Streptomyces sp. NPDC058375
CCTTCTTTTTCTTTCAGAACTACCCCCACACACCCCCCCCCCCACAACACCCCCCCCCGCCCGCCCCCCCCCGGCCCCCCCCCCCCCCGGGGGGCGCCGCTCCCCCCGCGGGCGGCCCGCCCCCCCGGGCACACTGCACACCCCCGTGGCCACCACCGCCCCCCCCGTCGGGGCGGCCGACGCCATTCTCTGCGGCCTGGCCGATCACCACGTTCCTGCCCACCTCCTGCCGGCCCTGACCGAAGCGCTGGGCGAGCCGGCCGGCCCGGACGCTTCGGCTGCGGGCATCGTCCAGGGGTTCGCCACGGAGGCGACCACCGGCGAGCTCGCGGCGCAGCGCGACTGGATCGACGCCTGCTACGCGGGGGACACCGTGGAGGACATCGTCCGGAGGCTGCGCGAGAGCGGTCTGCCCGCAGCGCAGACGGCGGCGGACGAACTGCTGACCAAGTCGCCCCTCGCGCTCAAGGTCACGCTCGCCGCGGTGCGCCGGGCAGCCCGGCTCGACAGCCTGGAAGCCGTACTCGACCAGGAGTTCCGGGTCTCCAGCCGGGCGTTCGAGCACCCCGATTTCGTGGAAGGTGTGCGCGCCCGGATCATCGACAAGGACAACGACCCGCAGTGGAAGCCGGGCTCCCTCGCCGAGGTCGACGACCAGGAGGTCGCCCGGTTCTTCGCACCGCTCGGCCCCGGCGAACAAGAACTCGCTCTCGCCCCGGGCCCCACGGACGCCCCCACTGCGGACACCCCCACTCGGGAGGAACAGGCGGGATAGGGCGGACCGACGCGGATTCGCCCGCCGCCGCCCCTGCGGCGCGCCTATCTGTCGCTGCCGGAAAGGCTCGGCTGCAGTGCCCGGACGAGAGCGAACAGCCGGTCCTCGTTGCCCGTCAGCCCCGCGCTGCGCAGGGCCTGGTCGGCCTCCCTCATCGGAGAGGTGAGTAGCGGCAGGTAGACCGGTGCGTCGTCGGGATCCGCGAGCGCTGCCCGGGTGGCCTCCAAGAGGCGGACGTACGCCTGCGCCGCCGCGAGTTCGTGGCTGTCCATCTCAGCATCTCCTCCTCAGAGCTGTCGGACCGTCAAGCATCTCTCATGGGTCTGACAACGCCGCCTCAAGCCCGGCCGTGCCCGCCGGACAATCCGCTCGGCGGCTCCACCTCCAGGTAGCGCCGCCTGCGGGGCCCCCGGTAGAGCAGCACCGTCCAACCCAGCTCCCGCAAGGCCGAAGCGCAGCCGGCCAGCGCCTCCTCCTCGTCGTGAGCGGCCCCGCTGCCGGGCGGCCCGGCCCACTCGACCCGTACCGAACCTGCCGACTCCCCGTCACTCACCCGGTACCCGGCCGACACACGACGCCCCGACGGGTCGACGGCCGAAGGCGTCGCCCCAGAGCTCTCCAGCGCCAACGCGACAGCCCGAACCGGGCGGTTCAGCTCCCACGGAGCCGGGGCCGCCACGGGGTCGGGCCGCCCAACACCGGTCAGCCGACGGATCTGCAGCAGTCCCTCGAACGCGGTCCGCACCGAAGCGGCCCGTGCCGCCGCGGGCTCGGCAGACGGTGGACCGTCGCCGGTCGCGGGCTCGAATCCGGTGTTCTCCTCGCTACCCATGCATCCCCCTCGTCGTGCCTGCCTACGGCGCCCAGTGTGCACCGGCAGCAGCAGGCGGCAGCGCCGCTCCCCGGCTCCTCGGTAGACTCATGTGCTCTACACCCGCACTGTCCGCAGCACCATCCACGCGAGGATCCGCCACCCGTGCCCGACCACGATTCGATCGCCGTGCCCGACCACGCACGGGAGGCTCTGCGCGCGGACTGCACGAACTGTTTCGCTCTCTGTTGTGTCGCACTCACGCTGACGGCTTCGTCGGACTTCGCCATCGACAAGGACGCCGGGCGGCCCTGCCCCAACCTTCAGGACGATTTCCGCTGCGGCATCCACACCCGGCTCCGTCCGAAGGGCTTCTCCGGCTGCACCGTGTACGACTGCTTCGGCGCCGGGCAGAAGGTCTCCCAGGAGACGTACGGGGGCCGCGACTGGCGTTCGTCCCCCGACCTCGCCGCCCAGATGTTCCAGGTGTTCCCGGTCATGAGGCAGCTCCACGAACTGCTGTGGTATCTCACCGAGGCCCTTACGCTGCAGGACGCACGCCCGCTGCACACCGAGATCCGCCGAGCCCTGGAAGAGACGGAACGGCACACCGAGCGCCCCGCCGTCGACTTCGCCGAACTGGATGTCGCCGGTCACCGTGACCGGGTCGCCGGTCTGCTTCTGCGTACCAGCGAACTCGTCCGGGCCGCCGCGCCCCGCCGCAAGAAGCGCAACCACCGCGGTGCCGACCTCATCGGGGCCCGCCTGCGTGGCGCCGACCTGCGCGGAGCGGACCTGCGCGGGGCCTATCTGATCGCCGCCGAACTCACCGGCGCCGATCTCCGCCTGGCCGATCTCATCGGCGCGGACTTCCGTGACGCCGATCTCTCGGGCGCCGACCTCACGGGAAGCCTGTTCCTGACTCAGGCCCAGCTCAACGCCGCGAAGGGCAACGCGAAAACAGCGCTCCCCGCATCTCTGAGCCGCCCCCCACACTGGGCGGCCTAGTCGCTCCGGCGGGCTAGTTTCCGGCTCCCCGGACGTCTGCCTCCAGTGACGCCTTGAGACGCTTCAGCGTCGTACGGATGTTGCCGCCCTGGAACTGCGCGAAGGTCTTCCCGCCCGTCGCCACGCGGTCGAAGGAGTTGGCGAGGAAGTCCGGCCAGCGACGGCGGTCGTCGGTCCAGGTCTCGGTCACCCGGGTCGCTCCGTCCACCGCCTCGAAACGGTATTCCCATGTGGCGATCGGCCCCGGGAGCAGAGGGCGTCGCAGGCCGATCGCATGCACCCGGAAGGCGAAGCGTTCGCCGGGGTCGGCCGCCGTCACCGTGCACCGGGTCGTCCAGCGGGCCGCACCGCGCTTGTTCTGGCCCTCGAAGACCATGCCGACATACGCGTCACGCCGATCGCCGTGCACGGTCGCGCCCCGGTTCTCGGGGCTCCAACGCCCCATCGCCGTGGGGTCGCTGAGCTGTTCGTAGACGAGTGCCGGGGAGGCGTCGATGATGATGCTGTCCGCTACGGACATGGTGCGGGGCATGGCGCGACTCCTTGTCCACGGCCGTCGACGGACCACGCCCGGGTGCCGTACGGACCGTGGAGCCGGCATCCCGGAGGCCATACCTTACTCGCGGGTAGATTCTGTCGGGTGACGGGATGGGGACAGCGGCCGGCGCAGGCGCGGATCTGCCCGCCGTGGGTGGCACCGACCAGACGACCGTGGAGTACTCCCGCCCCCGGACCGGGTCCGCTGCGATTCAACGCGTCCTCCGCTCCCGGCGGTTCGCAACGCGTATCCGTATGTCGGCCGACAGGCTCCGGGCTCCGCTGCTGGCACGGGCGTCCGCGATGACCCCGGCCACGGATCGCACCATCTCCGCCGGCCGGGCCCCGGGCTCCACGACCACCGTGACGACCGCCCGCAGAGGCCGGCCCACCAGGCGCACCCGGGCGCGCGCCACGTCGTCGAACGCCGCCACCTGCGCTGTCATCGCCCGTTCCCATGCACGCCTGCGCAGCACAGGCCCAGTCCGCGGCAATACCGCCCAACGGGGTCCGCCCGGCAGCGCCTGACGGGCCAACCACCACACCAGCAGAGACAGGACGACGGCGAGCCCGGCGATCAGCACGGGACTCCACCAGCCGTTCTCCCGGAGCCCTGCCAGCAGCCCCCGGTCCAGCAGCACCCCGTCCGCCGGCGGCACCGGCCACCAGTGCGGCAGACGGTCCCCCATAGGGGCCCACGCCGAACCGCCCCCCACGGCCAGCCAGCCGCCACCGGCCAGCAGCACCAGGCCGACAGCACCGAGCAGCGACCGGTTGACCATGCCACGTCTGATCACCGACATTCCTTCACCCCTTTTGCCGTTCAGTCGAAGCCGCAGCCGACGCTGCCGACTCCTCGGCCGTCGGCGGCTGACCGTGCGGCTCACTCCGGACCCGGACCCCGACCCGCAGGGCGGGCGTTCGTGCCAGGCTCAGCTCCGGCAGAGCCGCTTCGACGACCCGGCCCACCCCGGCGCGTACCTGCTGCGGTTCGCCGAACCCCACATCTGCCCGCACCCGCACGCGCCGCCGCACACGCACCCGGACCCGAACCACCCCGGGTACGGTGGCGGCCCTGTCCTGGACGATGCGAGCGGCGGCCGTTCGGTCGAGCGCCGCTCGCAGGTGCGGCCCGGGCACGGCCATGGTCAGCCCGCGCCGCAGCCCCGGCAGCAGGGCGCACCCCAGCAGCCAGAAACCGGTCAGCGCTGCCACCGCCCCGCCGACCCGGACCGCCGTGTCCGCCGGACCGTGCGTCGCCGCCCAGTCGACCAGCGAGGTTCGCCAGGCGGCCGGCGTGCCGCCGAGCCGGACGGAGACGACGTCGACCAGGAGCAGTGCACAGCCGGCGGCCCCCACGATCGCCGTCACCGCCGCAGGGAGCCGGCGCT
This sequence comes from Streptomyces sp. NPDC058375, assembly GCF_042723425.1. NCBI lineage: Bacteria > Bacillati > Actinomycetota > Actinomycetes > Kitasatosporales > Streptomycetaceae > Streptomyces > Streptomyces sp. NPDC058375. Next base: position 4,523 of record NZ_JBHXJG010000377.1, read on the forward strand.
GAGCACGGATCCGGCCGCCCCGGCCACCGATCCGGGCGGCGCCCTCACCCCAGCGATCCGTAGTGTCGGCCCCCGGGGGCTCACCGTCAGGGGACTCCCGGGCGGGTGGCACGGGGAGCACCGAGAGGGCGTCGATCCGGATGTCGGCGTGGGGGACGGACAGGCCCGTCAGGGCCGCCGTCCGGCTCCGCGCACGGTCGCGGATCAGCCCGGCCGTCTCATCTGCCCGTACCGGATACGGCAGCCGGACGCGGAGCGTCACCCGCGCGGAGGCGCCGCGCACCGACGCCGAGCCACGGGTCACCGCGCCGCCGGCGGGCAGCGCCTCGGCCGCCGCCCGTTCAGCGATCCGCCGAACGGCGCGCGGAGCCACCGTCGTCGTGCCA
>NZ_JBHXJG010000378.1:0-4864 GCF_042723425.1 Streptomyces sp. NPDC058375
ATGACCAGGTGCAGCCCGAGGGAGCGGCCGCGCTGGGAGACATCGATCACCCCGTCGACGAACTCGGGGATCTCGTTGACGAGGGCGGCGAACTCATCGATCACGATGATCAGTGCGGGAGGCGCAGCCGGGCCGCCGCGTAGCCGCTGGGTTCCGAGCCTTCGGTTTCGGTGGTCACTTCGGTACTCGTCACCCAGCTGCCTTCCGTTCGTGGGCCGTCGGTCAGAGGGCGTCCGGGCCGCGTTCGCCGGTCCGTACCCGGACGGCGGTGTCGACCGGGACGCTCCAGACCTTGCCGTCTCCGATCTTGCCGGTACGGGCGGCCTTGACGACGACCTCGATGAGCTGTTCGGCGTCCTCGTCCTCGACGAGGACCTCGATGCGGATCTTGGGGACCAGGTCGACGGTGTACTCGGCGCCCCGGTAGACCTCGGTGTGGCCGCGCTGCCGCCCGTAACCGCTGGCCTCGGTGACGGTGAGCCCCTGGACGCCGAAGGCCTGGAGGGCCTCCTTGATCTCGTCCAGCCGGTGGGGCTTCACGACCGCGGTGATGAGCTTCATGCGTCCACCTTCTTTGCCTTCGGTGCTGCCGTCGGGTCCGTCGCGGGGGCGGTGGTGCGGGAGACCGAGCCGCCGCCCGTGCCGCTGAAGTCGTACGCCGTCTCGGCGTGCTCGACCTGGTCGATGCCGGAGATCTCGTCGTCCTCGGAGACCCGCATCCCGATCGTCTTGTGGATCGCCAGGGCGATGACCGCGGAGACGACGAGAGAGTACGCGAGAACCGCGACGACGCCGACGACCTGCTTGCCGAGCTGGTCCACGCCGCCGCCGTAGAAGAGGCCGGCGGCGTCGGACTGGACGCCGCCGGTGGCGAAGAAGCCGACCAGGATGGAGCCGATGATGCCGCCGACGAGGTGGACGCCGACGACGTCCAGGGAGTCGTCGTAGCCGAACTTGTACTTCAGGCCGACCGCCATGGCGCACAGGACACCGGCGATGGCGCCGATCGCGATCGCGCCGAGCGGGGAGACGGAGCCGCCCGCCGGGGTGATGGCGACGAGGCCGGCGACGGCGCCGGATGCGGCGCCGAGCGTGGTGAAGGAGCCGTGGCGCAGCTTCTCGTAGACGAGCCAGCCGAGGACCGCGGCGGCGGTGGCGACCTGGGTGTTCAGGAACATGACCGCGCCGACGCCGTCGTCGTTGCCGAGCCAGGATCCGGCGTTGAAGCCGAACCAGCCGAACCACAGGAGGGCCGCGCCGAGCATGACGAGCGGCAGGCTGTGCGGCCGCATCGGGTCCTTCTTGAAGCCGATGCGCTTGCCGATGACCAGGATGACGCCGAGGGCGGCGGCACCGGCGTTGATGTGGACGGCCGTACCGCCGGCGAAGTCGATGACGCCCATCTCGAAGAGCCAGCCGCCGGAGCCCCAGACCCAGTGGGCGACGGGGAAGTAGACGATGGTGACCCACAGGACGACGAACAGCGCCCACGCGGTGAACTTCACGCGGTCGGCGAGCGCACCGCTGATCAGGGCCGGGGTGAGGACGGCGAACATCAGCTGGAAGGCGGCGAAGACGTACACCGGGATGGTGTAGCCGTCCCAGAGTTCGGTGACGCCGATGTTGCTGAGGCCGACGTAGTCGGAGCTCCAGCCGATGACCGAGCCGACGTCGGAGCCGAAGGCGAGGCTGAATCCGTAGAGCACCCACAGGACCGTGACGATCCCGAGGCTGATGAAGCTCATCATCAGCATGTTCAGGGTGCTCTTGACGCGGACCATGCCTCCGTAGAAGAAGGCCAGGCCGGGGGTCATGAGCATCACCAGGGCCGAGCAGATGAGCATGAACCCGGTGTTGGCGGCAGACAGCTCAGGGGCGTCTGCGGCAAGCGTCGTGATGCCTGGGGGCATCGGCGTCTCCTCGTCGTCGGTGCGGCCGCGGCGTGCGGGGGAATGCTGCGGGACCACTGGGGAACAGGTGCGGGCCGGTATGAGCCACGAGGTTGACGGAGGGCCGTTTCATGGGATGCCGCACGATGTTTCGCGAGCGTGACGAAGAGGGATCGCGTGTTACGGCCGAATGAATCCGGGGTGGCGCGTCCGGTGCCCTGCCTATCCTGCGGCGCACGCCGCATACGGTGCGGTTGAAACGCCCAGGGGCCAAAGAACACGAAACCGGCCACGGCGGCCCTCCGTGTGACCAGGCGATGGGGGAGCCGAGTCGGGCTGTACGGAAGGGGCGCCGCGGCCGGGGCCGGGGGTGCCGGTCAGACCGCTTCGGCGGTCTCCGGCAGCTGTTCGTGGAGCAGCTCGGTGAGCCGGGCGACGTCGGCGACGTCGCCGAAGTCCCTGGCAGCGGTGTCGACGGTCTTGCGCAGGCGGGTGTTGACCCGCTCGGAGCGGACCTTCTTGGCGATCTTCAGGGCGCGGGTGGCGAGCACGGTGGACTCCTCGGGCTCGCGCTGGAGGAGATGGACGGTGGCCATGCCGATGAGGTTGAGCGCGTAGGAGCGCTGGTGCTCGTCGTCCTCGCCGAACAGTTCGACGGCCTTCTCCATGACGGGCTCGGCGAGCGAGGCGTAGGTGGGGCTGCGGCCGGCGACATAGGCCAGGTCGCGGTAGGAGTGGGCGTTCTCGCCGTTCAGCTCGGCCTCGGAGAAGAAGCGGATCCAGTCGGGCTCGGGCTCGCCGTCGAGTCCGGCGTCCAGGAAGGTGTCCTCGGCCATCCGGACGGCCCGCTTGCACTTGCTGGGCTGGCCCATGTTGGCGTAGGCGCGGGCCTCCATCGCATACAGCATGGCCTGGGTCCGGGAGGTGGCGCAGTCGCGGCTGCCGTACTGCGCGAGGTGGATCAGCTCCAGGGCGTCGTCGGGGCGGCCCAGGTGGATCATCTGCCGGCTCATGCTGGAGAGGATGTAGCTGCCGAGCGGCTTGTCCCCGGCCTCCTTGGCGGCGTGCAGGGCGAGCACGAAGTATTTCTGGGCGGTCGGCTGGAGGCCGACGTCGTAGCTCATCCAGCCCGCCAGCTCGGCCAGTTCGGCGGCGCAGCGGAAGAGCCGCTGGGCGGTGGGTCCAGGCTGGGGCTCCTGGAGCAGGTCGGTGACCTCGTGCAGCTGTCCGACGACGGCCTTGCGGCGCAGTCCGCCGCCGCACTGGGCGTCCCACTGCCGGAACATCGCGGTGGTCGACTCCAGCAGGTCCAGCTCGGGCCGGGAGAGCCGGGAGGGGCGGTGGTCGGCCGCCGGGGCCTCCGGCTCGCCGGGCCCCTGTACGGGGACGGGGACCAACCAGCGCTGCATCGGCTCGATGAGCGCGGGCCCCGCGGCCAGCGCCAGCGAGCTGCCGAGGAAGCCGCGCCGGGCGAGCATCAGGTCGCTGCGGGAGAACTCGCTGAGGAGGGCGACGGTCTGCGGTCCGGCCCAGGGCAGGTCGACGCCGGCCACCGAGGGTGACTGGTGGGCGGTGCGGAGCCCGAGCTGTTCGACGGCGACGACGGCGCCGAAGCGCTCCGAGAACAGCTCGGAGAGGATGCGCGGGATCGGCTCCCGCGGCTGCTCGCCGTCGAGCCAGCGCCGCACCCGGGAGGTGTCGGTGCTGATGTGGGAGGCGCCCATCTGCCGGGCCCGTCGGTTGACCTGGCGTGCCAGCTCGCCCTTGGACCAGCCACTGCGCACGAACCACGAACCCAACTGCTCGTTGGGACGCTTCCCGGCATCCGTGTCGCCTGCGCCGCTGCCACTCACTGGAACGCCCCCATCCCGCTGAAACCTCATCGCGCGAACCATTATCAGAATGCCGTGCATCGGTGCTGTCCGTACGGGAGTTGCACACGCTCGAACAGGAAATCGGGTTGCCTGCGGCATACCCGTGGGTGCACATGCTCCCAGGGTTCGTGTACCGACGGTAATCCTACGATCACCCCTCTCGCGAGGGGAATTGAAGAAACGCCACCATTCGCCACCCCTTCGAATGAACCCGACTGCCGCTGCGCGCGCTTGACTTGAGGGATCAGGACCGAGGGCGAGCGGACGGAGGCACTCGGGGGCGCGTACACCGTGTCGCACTCCCTTTCGCACTACCGCGCACGCCACTCGATCGAGTTGCAGCGACGGAGGGTTACCCGAGCAACGCGGGTCGTAACCACCGACGAGCCGGACCCGTTGGAGGGGGCATGGGCTTCACGATCGGCGGCATCCGGGAGATGCGATCCGGTGCGCGGCGACGCCACCGCGGCACCGAGGGCACGGCGGTGGCCGAGTACACAGGGCTGTGGGGCTGGGCGGTTGCGCCCGGAGCACGGGCCGAGGCCGGCTCCTGCTCGTGCGGTGATCCGGTGTGCCCCTCCCCCGGCGCCCATCCGCTGGACTTCGCCCGGGAGGTTCCGGCGGGCACCGGCCTGGACCGCGCGTCGGACGCATGGGCTCAGACGCCGGGCGCCGCGATGCTGCTGCCGGTGGGCCGCTCCTTCGATGTCCTGGAGGTCGCGGAGCAGGCCGGGCGGCGGGCGCTGGTGCGGATGGAGCGGATGGGGCTGCCGCTGGGCCCGGTCACGGTGACGCCGACCGGGCGGGCACAGTTCTTCGTCGCGCCCGGGGCCGCTGCCGAGCTGCCCGAACTGCTCTACCGGATGGGCTGGGACGACGCGGGCCTCGACCTGCGCGCCCTGGGCCGGGGGGCGCACATCACCGCCCCGCCCTGCGACCTCGGCGGCCTCGGCCCGGTCCGCTGGCTGCGGACCCCGGTGCTGGACACGGCGGCCGCTCCCCCGCAGGCGCGGCTGCTGCTGGGGACCTTGGCGTACGTCTGCCACCGCTCATAGCCCCCTGAGCGGAAACGGCGGACGGGCGGCAGGCTCCTCGCAGGAG
>NZ_JBHXJG010000379.1:0-4832 GCF_042723425.1 Streptomyces sp. NPDC058375
GCTATGGTCGGCTTATCGCATCTCAAGCGGTGCTGCAACCTTTTCAGGGGGCGAACGGGGCGTAGAGCGGTCACATTGTACGGGAATCTCTGAAGGCGCGGGCGAGCGTGGCGTGCCTTTCCGTCCCCGATGCACCGTCACCCGGCAAGGCCCGCCTGACAGGACCGGCAGTCGGCGGGCGGACTGTTCGGTGAGTACGGAACGGAGCCGCTGCCCGCCCCTCCGTCAGGTCACGCGCCGTCACGGAGGCCGCCACCTCGACGATTTGGTCCAGACCTCTTGACCGTAGGTCTGGACCATTCTACGTTTTGGCAGGGTCACGACATGGGCGGAGTCGTGCGAACCTTTCGTGCGGCTGCGGACCCGGGCAGGAAGGACACGCGACATGCGAAGGACATCCCGACTGCTGGGCCTCGGCCTGGCCGCGGCGCTCGTCGTACCGATGCTGGTCGGAGCCGCCCCGCCGAAGACCGTGGAGCCGCGCGCCGCGGCTGCCGAGACCTGCGCGGTGAAGTCGAAGCCCACCGGCAAGGTGCTCCAGGGGTACTGGGAGAACTGGGACGGCGCGGCCAACGGCGTGCATCCGCCGCTCGGCTGGATCCCGATCACCGACTCCCGCATCACCCAGCACGGCTACAACGTCATCAACGCGGCCTTCCCCGTCATCCGCTCGGACGGCACCGTCCTCTGGGAGGACGGCATGGACAGCACCGTCAAGGTCGCCACCCCCGCCGAGATGTGCCAGGCCAAGGCCTCCGGCCTGACCACCCTGATGTCGATCGGCGGAGCCACGGCCGGGATCGACCTCAGCTCCAGCGCGGTGGCGGACCGGTTCGTCGAGACGATGGTCCCGATCCTGAAGAAGTACAACTTCGACGGCATCGACATCGACATCGAGACCGGACTCGTCGGCTCCGGCGACATCAACCAGCTGTCCCCGTCGCAGGCCAACCTCATCCGCATCATCGACGGCGTCCTCGCCGCGATGCCCTCGAACTTCGGCCTCACCATGGCCCCCGAGACGGCGTACGTCACCGGCGGCAGCGTCGTCTACGGATCGATCTGGGGCTCATACCTCCCCATCATCAAGAAGTACGCCGACAACGGCCGCCTGTGGTGGCTGAACATGCAGTACTACAACGGCAGCATGTACGGCTGCTCCGGCGACTCCTACTCCGCCGGCACCGTCGCCGGCTTCACCGCCCAGACCGACTGCCTGAACAACGGGCTCGTCATCCAGGGCACCACCATCAAGGTGCCCTACGACAAACAGGTCCCCGGCCTCCCCGCCCAGGTCGGAGCGGGCGGCGGCCACATGTCCACCGGACTCGTCGCACAGGCCTGGAACCATTACAACGGTTCCCTGAAGGGGCTGATGACCTGGTCGCTGAACTGGGACGGCTCCAAGGGCTGGACCTTCGGCGACAACGTGAAGGCTCTCCAGGGCCGTTGAGCCCCAGCCGTACGGCTCCGCGCCCTCCGGTCCGTACGGCTCCCGAATCTCCGGCCCGCACTGCTCCCGTGTCCCCGGTCCACCGATGACCGGGGGCACGATGCCGCCCCGGCCGGTGAACGACACGAGGAAGGCGTGAACCGGTCGCACGCCAGGGCGGTCGAGAGAGCAGAATCGGGTATGGACCGGGGTGATCGTTTCCCCGGTGCGCCGGGCCCGTCCCCCCGCGGGCCGGCCGACGACGAAGACGTACGAGGAGACCCGATGGTGCACGAACGGGCCGGTCACCCGGCACAGTCCGCAGACCTGGTCGACGTGGCCCGGCTGGTGACGGCCTACTACGCCCTCCACCCCGACCCGGCCGAACCCGCCCAGCGGGTCGCCTTCGGCACCTCCGGCCACCGGGGCTCCGCGTTCGCCGCCGCGTTCAACGAGGACCACATCGCCGCGACCACCCAGGCGATCTGCGACTACCGCGCCCGGCAGGGCACCGACGGGCCCCTCTTCCTCGGCGCGGACACCCACGCGCTCTCCGAGCCCGCCCGGGTGACCGCCCTGGAGGTGCTCGCCGCCAACGGGGCCACCGTCCTCATCGACAGCGAGGACGGTTACACCCCGACCCCGGCCGTTTCGCACGCCATCCTCACGTACAACCAGGGGCGCACCGAGCACCTGGCCGACGGCATCGTGGTCACCCCGTCGCACAACCCGCCCGCCGACGGCGGCTTCAAGTACAACCCGCCGAACGGGGGGCCGGCCGCATCCGACGCCACCTCCTGGATCCAGGACCGGGCGAACGCCCTGATCGAGTCCGGACTCGGGGAGGTCCGCCGGATCCCGTACGCCCGCGCCCTGGCCGCCGACACGACCCGCCGCCACGACTTCCTGACCGCGTACGTCGACGACCTGCCGTCCGTCCTCGACCTCGACGCCGTACGGGACGCGGGGATCCGGATCGGCGCCGACCCGCTCGGCGGCGCGTCCGTCGCCTACTGGGGGCGGATCGCCGAGCGCCACCGGATCGACCTCACCGTCGTCAACCCGCTGGCCGATCCCACCTGGCGGTTCATGACGCTGGACTGGGACGGCAAGATCCGCATGGACTGCTCCTCGCCGCACGCCATGGCCTCGCTCATCGAGCAGCGCGACGCGTACGCCATCTCCACCGGCAACGACGCGGACGCCGACCGGCACGGCATCGTCACGCCCGACGGCGGGCTGATGAACCCCAACCACTACCTCGCCGTCGCCATCGACTACCTCTACACCCACCGCGAGGGCTGGGCCGCCGGGACCGGCATCGGCAAGACCCTGGTCTCCTCGTCCATGATCGACCGGGTCGCCCAGGACCTCGGCCGGACCCTGGTGGAGGTCCCGGTCGGCTTCAAGTGGTTCGTCGACGGCCTCTACGACGGCAGCCTCGGCTTCGGCGGCGAGGAGTCCGCCGGGGCCTCCTTCCTGCGCCGCGACGGCCGGGTCTGGACCACGGACAAGGACGGCATCCTGCTGGCCCTCCTCGCCTCCGAGATCACCGCCGTCACCGGCTCCACGCCCTCCCAGCACTACGGGCAGCTCACCGCCCGCTTCGGCGACCCGGCCTACGCCCGCATCGACGCCCCCGCCACCCGCGAGGAGAAGGCCGTCCTGGCGAAGCTCTCCCCGCAGCAGGTCAAGGCCGACACCCTGGCCGGGGAGCCCGTCACCGCCGTCCTCACCGAGGCCCCCGGCAACGGCGCCCCGATCGGCGGCCTCAAGGTCTGCACCGACAGCGCCTGGTTCGCAGCCCGCCCCTCGGGCACCGAGGACGTCTACAAGGTGTACGCGGAGAGCTTCCAGGGCCCCGGCCACCTCGCCCAGGTCCAGGAGGAGGCCCGGGCGCTGGTCTCCGAAGCGCTGGGCGGAGCATAGGAGCCGGGCCGCCGACCGGGGCCGGGCTCAGGCGCCCGGCACCGTCGGCAGCACCTGCCGCAGGAAGGCCGCGTTGTCCGGGGTGCGCCGGATCCGGTCGAGCAGCACCTGAAGGGCTTCCTGGCCGTCCCGCGTGTTCAGGGCGCGGCGCAGCGCTCGTACGGCAGCCAACTCGCCCGGTGTGAAGAGGAGTTCCTCGCGACGGGTGCCGGAACGGGTGATGTCGACGGCCGGGAAGATCCGGGACTCCGCGGCGGAGCGGTCCAGCCGCAGCTCCATGTTGCCGGTGCCCTTCAGCTCCTCGAAGAAGAAGTCGTCGGCCCGCGAACCCGTCTCCACGAGGGCCGTCGCCAGGATGGTCAGCGAACCGCCCTCCTCGGCACAACGGGCCGCGCCGAACAGCTTCTTGGGGCCGGTGAGCGCCGCAGCGTCGACACCGCCGCTCAGGGTCCGGCCGCCCGCGCGGGCCGCGTTGTTGTGGGCCCGGCACAGCCGGGTGAGGGAGTCCAGCAGGATCACCACGTCGCGGCCCTGCTCGACGAGGCGCCGGCCGCGCTCCACGGCGAGTTCGGCGAGCGCGATGTGCTCCTTGGCGGGCCGGTCGAAGGTCGACGCGTACACCTCGCCGCGTACCGAGCGGCGCATGTCCGTGACCTCCTCGGGCCGTTCGTCGAGGAGGACCACCATCAGATGCGCTTCGGGGTGGTTGGCGGTGACGGCGGCGGCCATCTGCTGGAGCAGCACCGTCTTTCCGGTGCGGGGCGGCGCGACGACGATGCCGCGCTGGCCCTTGCCGACCGGCGAGACGAGGTCGACGACGCGCGGTGCGGGCCCGCCGATCGGGGTCTCCAGCCGCAGCCGCTCGTGCGGGTGGACCGGCGTCAGGTCGTGGAACCGGGCACGGCCCCGCAGGGCCTCCGGCGCGCGTCCGTTCACCCGGTCGGCCGAGGACAGGACGCGCGGCCGGTCGCAGCCGCCCTCGACGGCATCGCCCTTGCGCAGCCCGTGCCGGCGGATCAGGGCGGACGACACCTGGACGTCGTCGGGGGACGGGTGGCCGCCGTGGACACGGAGCACGCCGTGTCCGTTGTCCGTGGTGTCGAGGAGGCCGGCGACCCGGACGGGGCGCTGCTCCCGGGCTACGGGGCGTTCGAGTGTGGTGGTCATGGGAGGGGTCCTTTCGCGGACAGGCGAATGAAGGGACCGGCGTTTCGGAGGTGCGGCGGATCATCACGCCACGCACCCGGGGCACAGAGGCCCTGGGCCGGAGAGACAGCGAAAACGCTGGGAAGGAGCTGGATCGCCGGTCGGAAAGGACGGGCGCGACAGCGGTGGAGAGGAATCAGCACCGGTGCCCGAAGAGGAGGGGCATGCACATGTGCTCATCGCACTGTACCACTATGCGGGCGGCGGGCGGCCGGGTCGGCGGGCGGACCGGCCGGGGCGGGAACAGCGTTGGGCAGCACGGCCA
>NZ_JBHXJG010000380.1:0-4762 GCF_042723425.1 Streptomyces sp. NPDC058375
GCTGTAGGGCTTGTCGTCGAACTGCCGCCTGCCGAGCGATGACGGCAGTTTGACGACAGGCCCCAGCCGAGGAAACGAAGGCCGGAGAACGGCAGCGGTCCGTGAAGCCACGGCCAGGTGTGAAGATCTCCTGCGGCGGCGCTTAAGAAATCCTCGATGGACCCGGGCCCCGTCGTACGGCAGCCTTCTCGGTGACGGCCGGGGACGGCGCGTGGAGCCTTTCGAGATGCTCCGTCCCGTCCCGCCGAACCCCCACCATGGTGGGGGACACCCAAGATCCACCCCGGGCCGCAGGGTTCCTCCGACATGCCCCGAGGCCCGGGGTATCCACTCGCGTACCGACGTCAGGGAGCCACAGCCGTGAAGGCACTCGTCAAGCAGAAGGCCGAGCCCGGACTGTGGCTGATGGACGTGCCGGAGCCGGAGTACGGTCCCACCGACGTCCTGATCAAGGTCCTGCGTACCGGCATCTGCGGCACCGACCTGCACATCCGCGCCTATGACGGCTGGGCCCAGCAGGCGGTCACCACCCCGCTGGTCCTCGGCCACGAGTTCGTCGGCGAGGTCGCCGCGATCGGCTCCGACGTCGCCGACATCGCCACCGGCGACCTGGTCAGCGGCGAGGGCCACCTCGTCTGCGGCAAGTGCCGCAACTGTCTCGCCGGCCGCCGTCACCTCTGCCGCTCCACCGTCGGCCTCGGCGTCGGCCGGGACGGGGCGTTCGCCGAGTACGTGGTGCTGCCCGCCTCCAACGTGTGGGTGCACCGGGTCCCCGTCGACCTCGACATCGCCGCGATCTTCGACCCGTTCGGCAACGCCGTGCACACCGCGCTGTCCTTCCCGCTGGTCGGCGAGGACGTCCTGATCACCGGCGCGGGCCCGATCGGCATCATGGCCGCCGCCGTCGCCAAGCACGCAGGCGCCCGCAACGTCGTCATCACCGATGTCAGCGAGGCCCGCCTCGCCCTCGCCCGCAAGGTCGGCGTCAGCCTCGCCCTGAACGTCGCCGACCGCACCATCGCGGACGGGCAGCGCGAGCTCGGCCTGCGCGAGGGCTTCGACATCGGCCTGGAGATGTCCGGCCGCCCCGAGGCGATGCGCGAGATGGTCGCGAACATGACGCACGGCGGCCGGATCGCGATGCTCGGCCTGCCCGCCGAGGAGTTCGCCGTCGACTGGTCCCGCATCGTCACCTCGATGATCACCATCAAGGGGATCTACGGCCGCGAGATGTACGAGACCTGGTACGCCATGTCCGTCCTGCTGGAGGGCGGCCTCGACCTCGCCCCCGTGATCACCGGCCGGTACGGCTTCCGCGACTTCGAGGCGGCCTTCGACGACGCGGCGAGCGGCCTCGGCGGCAAGGTCATCCTCGACTGGACCGTCTGACCCTCCGCCCGTTCCGCCCGCTCCGCTTCCCTTGATCCCTTAAGGAATCCGCATGTTCGACTCCGTACGCGACGATCTGCGCACCACCCTCGACGAGATCCGGGCCGCCGGGCTGCACAAGCCCGAGCGCGTGATCGGCACCCCGCAGTCCGCGACCGTGTCCGTCACCTCCGGCGGGCGCCCCGGCGAGGTCCTCAACTTCTGCGCCAACAACTACCTCGGCCTCGCCGACCACCCCGAGGTCATCGCCGCCGCCCACGAGGCGCTGGACCGCTGGGGCTACGGGATGGCCTCGGTCCGCTTCATCTGCGGCACCCAGGAGGTCCACAAGGAGCTGGAACAGCGGCTCTCGGCCTTCCTCGGCCAGGAGGACACGATCCTCTACTCCTCCTGCTTCGACGCCAACGGCGGAGTCTTCGAGACCCTGCTCGGCCCCGAGGACGCGGTCATCTCCGACGCCCTCAACCACGCCTCGATCATCGACGGCATCCGGCTCTCCAAGGCCAAGCGCCACCGTTACGCCAACCGCGACATGGCCGAGCTGGAGACGCAGCTCAAGGAGGCGTCCGGCGCGCGCCGCCGCCTCATCGTCACGGACGGCGTCTTCTCCATGGACGGGTACGTCGCCCCGCTCCAGGAGATCTGCGACCTGGCCGACCGCTACGACGCCATGGTCATGGTCGACGACTCGCACGCCGTCGGCTTCGTCGGCCCCGGCGGCCGCGGCACGCCCGAACTGCACGGAGTGATGGACCGGGTCGACATCATCACCGGCACCCTCGGCAAGGCGCTCGGCGGAGCCTCCGGCGGTTACGTCGCGGCCCGCGCGGAGATCGTCGCCCTGCTGCGCCAGCGCTCGCGCCCGTACCTCTTCTCCAACACCCTCGCCCCGGTCATCGCCGCCGCCTCCCTGAAGGTCATCGACCTGCTGGAGTCCGCCGGGGACCTGCGCGAGCAGCTCGCCGCCAACACCGAGCTGTTCCGCACCCGGATGACCGCGGAGGGCTTCGACATCCTCCCCGGCGACCACGCCATCGCCCCCGTCATGATCGGCGACGCGGGCAAGGCGGGCCGGATGGCGGAACTGCTCCTGGAGCGTGGCGTCTACGTGATCGGCTTCTCGTACCCCGTCGTCCCGCAGGGCGCGGCGCGTATCCGCGTCCAGCTCTCGGCCGCGCACTCCACCGCCGATGTGAACCGTGCCGTGGACGCGTTCGTCGACGCGCGGACCGCGCTGGAGGCCGAAGCCGCCTGACCCGCCGACCGGGTGGGTGGTTCCGCCACCACCTGGGACAATGGGCACATGATCGATGCGCGGCGGCTGCGAATCCTCCGTGCGGTGGCCGACCACCGTACGGTGACCGCGGCCGCCGCCGCGTTGTACCTGACCCCCTCCGCCGTCTCCCAGCAGCTCGCCGCCCTGGAGCAGGAGACCGGCCACCGCCTCGTCGAACGCGGCGCGCGGGGCGCCCGGCTCACCGCCGCCGGGGAGATCCTCCTCAGCCACACCAACCTGGTCCTCGCCCAGCTGGAGCGGGCCGAGGCGGAGCTGGCCGACTACAGCGCGGGCGTCGCCGGTACGGTCACGGTCGCCGCGTTCGCCACCGGCATCGGCCTCGTCCTCGCCCCCGCCCTCACCGAGCTGGGCCGCACCGCGCCCGGCATCCGGGTCAAGGTCCAGGACGCGGAGGGCGACGCGAGCGTCCCGATGGTGCTGGACCGGCAGGTGGATGTGGCGGTCGCCGTCGAATACCGGGGCGCGCCCGCCGAGGACGACCGCCGCCTCACCCGCGTACCGCTGTACTCGGAGCCGTTCGACGCGGTGCTCCCGGTGAACCACCGCCTCGCGGACCAGGCCCAGGTGGCGATCGCCGACCTCGCGAAGGACCAGTGGATCGGCCAGTATCCGGGCAACCCCTGCCATGACGTGGTGGTCCTGGCCTGCGAGTACGCCGGTTTCGCCCCGCGTCTCGAACACTCCTCGGACGACTTCCACGCCGTGGTCGCCCTGGCCGGGGCAGACGCCGGGGTGGCCCTGGTGCCCCGCTCCGCGCTGCGCGGGATGGAGCTGACGGGGGTGGTCGTCCGCCCGGTCGAGGGCAGCGCCCCCACCCGCCGGGTCTTCGCGGCCGTGCGCCAGGGGGCCGAGGGCCATCCGCTGATCCGGCCGGTGCTGGACGCGATGGAGGCGGTGGCCGTACGGGAAGCGGGCCTGGCCGCCCGGGCCTGAACCCGGGCCCCGCAGCCGCCGGGCCTGGCCCTGGGCCCCGGTGGCCGCGGCGGGCGTCCCGGTCGAAAATGCCCATGACCTCGCAGGGGCCGCCGTCGGCACCGATCGCATGCGGCATCATCGTGGGGAACTCCGCGGCCTGCAGCCGCCGGGCCTGGCCGCCCGGGCCCCGCAGTCACCGGGCTTGACCCCGGGCCGCAGCAGCCGGGCTTGACCCCGGGCCGCAGCAGCCGCCCCGGCTTGCCCCGGGCCGCAGCCGCCGGGCCTGACCCCGGGCCCCGCAGCGGCCCAGGCCTGACCGCGAGCCGCAGTCGCCGGTCCTGACTCCGGGCCGCCGCAGCCTCCCGGGCCTGCTCCTGAGCCGCAGTCGCCGGTCCTGACCCTGAGCCGCAGTCGCCCGGGCCTGCTCCAAGACCGCAGTCGCCCGGGTCTGCCCCCTGGCCCAGGACCGCAGTCCCTTTCGCTCAGGCGGCCCGCGGCACCGACCGCCGGAACCAGCGCCACCGCTGCCCCGGCGAACCCGCTCCGGGCGGCCCCGGGTCGTAGGCGATCTGCCAGCAGACCAGCGCCACCAGGATCCAGACCGTCGCCCAGGCCGGCAGCGCCGCCCCGAGCAGGGCCAGCGCCACGGACACCGCCACGCAGGGCAGCCCCCAGCCCAGGAGCCAGACCCGGTCGGACCGGCCCGCGAGCGGCAACGCCGCGACCAGACCGGCCGCGAAGTACCCGGCCATCGCCCCGCACAGCAGCCAGTGCCGGCTCTTCGGCAGGACGTCGTCGACATGCGCGACGGCCGAGCCCAGCGCGGTCGCCAGCGCGACCAGGAAGCCGGTCATCACCGCGTGCAGCAGCATCGCCAGCCTCGGCGCGAGCGCGCCCTTGCGCAGGTGGGGGATGCCGTTGGTGCCGTAGAGCAGGCTCAGCGTGCAGATCGCGGCCAGCAGCCCGAACGCCCCGAGGCCGGTGGCGGCGAGCGGCCCGTCCCAACTGTCGTGCTCGGACGCGGCGTCGATGATCTGGATGACGCCCTCGCCCAGCACGATGATCACGTACAGCCCGAGCCGTTCGCCCATGTGCGCGGCGTCGATCCGTGACTCGCCGATCCGTGGCGGCTCGGCGACCGGGCCGTGCGCGGGGCCCGGT
>NZ_JBHXJG010000381.1:0-4724 GCF_042723425.1 Streptomyces sp. NPDC058375
GCTCTGGCCGCTGCTGCGCCTGCGGGCCACCACCGTCGCGCCCGCGCCGACGGCCAGCAACAGGGCCGCGCCGCCCGCGATGTACGGGGTGGTGGAGCTGCCGCCGGTCTCGGCGAGGTTGGCCTCGGTGGGGGCGGGGCCGGTGTCGGAACCGGTCTGGGTCTTCACGTCGCCGCCGGTGGAGCCGCCGTCCGTGGAGCTCGGCTGCTCAGGGGTCTTCGGCTCTTCCGGGGTCTTCGGCTCCTCGGGGGTCTTCGGTCCCTTCGGGGTCTCGCAGGTCGCCTCGGCGAGGGTGACCTCGCCGTTCACCTCGGCGACGTTGAGCTTCAGCGGGTTGACCGACACCTTGAGCTGAAGGGCCGTCGCGGCCGCCGTTCGCTCGGTGGTGACCGTCTTGGACAGGTCGAGGGTGACCTCGCCGACGCCCGGCACCGACACCTGGGTCGGGCCGCCCGCGCTGAGCGTCACCTTCTTGCCGAGCACCTTGACGTGACCGAGCACGTTCGATTCGGCGACGGGCTGCTTGCCGGCCTCGCAGACCGCCTTGGAGGTGACCTTCTCGACCTCGATGAGCGAGAGCGCGGCGAGTCCGGGGACATGGATGCGGGCCTTCGCCAGGTTGGTGTAGCCCTCGGCCTTGTGCTCATCGACGGTGGCGTTCGCGGTGGCCACGTCGGCGCGCAGGACGTCGACCGGGCGGCCCTCCACCCCGTCCAGGTTCACGGTCAGCGCGGTCTTCTCGGCGCTGGCCGGGGCCTGCACCTCGTTGAGCGTGACCTTGAGGGGCACCTGGACGGACTTGTTGAGGAGCGAGACGTCGAGCCCGGTACGGAGCACGACCGCGCTCGCCCTGCCCTCGCCGGTGGTGGGTGTCGCCGGGGCTGCGTGCGCGGGGACGGCGGCAAGCAGAGCGACGGGGGCGGCGGCGACCGCGACAGCGGCGAGACGGAAGGTGTTGCTGTTCAAGATGGTGGAACCCCCACAAGAGACATGGAGCCACCGGCACAGTCCAATGGGGGACATCGCCTGCGCCGGTGGCCTCGACTCCGTGAATCTTTACGCACTGAGGGTGAACTGGCGGATACCTGACGTGAGTTCACCCCAAAGGGGGGTTTCCGCGCGCATATTCGAATCTTTCGGCACGCACGTTCCCTCCTGCCTCTCCGCGTCACCCGTTTCACGCGGCAGAGCCGCGGCGCACGGACCGGCTGAGCTTTATCAACGAGCCGACGACCGCATCCGTCACTGCCTGTCAACGCACTGCGACGTCAGCCGACGACCCGCCCGTTCAGCACGATGTGCCGGGGGGCCGCCAGCACCCGGACGTCCGCGCGCGGGTCCTCGTCGTACACGACCAGGTCGGCCGGGGCGCCCTCCTCCAGCGCGGGCCGTCCCAGCCAGCTCCTGGCCCCCCACGCGGTGGCGGAGAGGGCCTCCAGGGGCGGGATGCCCGCCTTGACCAGCTCGGCGACCTCGCCCGCGACCAGTCCGTGCGCCAGGGAGCCGCCCGCGTCGGTGCCGACGTAGATCGGGATCCCGGCGTCGTAGGCGGCGCGCACGGTGTCGTAACGGCGGTCGTACAGCTGCCGCATATGGGCCGACCAGCGGGGGAACTTGGCCTCGCCGCCCGCCGCGAGGTCGGGGAAGGTGGCGATGTTGACCAGCGTCGGGACGATCGCGACCCCGCGTTCGGCGAAGAGCGGGATGGTCTCCTCGGTGAGGCCGGTGGCGTGCTCGACGCAGTCGATGCCCGCCTCCACCAGGTCGCGCAGCGACTCCTCGGCGAAGCAGTGCGCGGTGACCCGGGCGCCGAGGCGGTGCGCCTCGGCGATGGCCGCCTCGACCTCGCCGCGCGGCCAGCAGGCGGTGAGGTCCCCGGCGTCACGGTCGATCCAGTCCCCCACCAGCTTGACCCAGCCGTCCCCGCGCCGGGCCTCCTGGGCGACGTACGCGATGAGGTCGCCGGGCTCGATCTCGTGCGCGTAGTTACGGATGTAGCGGCGGGTCCTGGCGATGTGCCGGCCGGCCCGGATGATCTTCGGTAGGTCCTCGCGGTCGTCGATCCAGCGGGTGTCGGAGGGCGATCCGGCGTCCCGGATCAGCAAGGTCCCGGCCTCCCGGTCGCTCAGCGCCTGCTTCTCGGCGGTCGCCCTGTCCACCGGGCCGTGCCGGTCCAGGCCGACATGACAGTGCGCGTCGACGAGGCCGGGCAGCGCCCAGCCCCTGACCGTCACCGCACCGTCGGCGCCGGGCGGCCGTTCGTAAGTGATCCGCCCGTCCACGGCCCACAGTTCGTCGCGCACCTCGTCCGGGCCGACGAGCACCCGGCCCTTCACCCGCAGCACCCGCTGCTCCTCCCGGTCACTCATCCGATCACTCATACGCGGCACTGTACGAGTGACTCATGCGCGGCACCGACTGTACGAGTCACTCGTACGCGGCACCGTACGAGGCCGCCGGCGGGCCGTCGGTAGGCTTCCAGTGCCTTTCGACCGACGGACGAACCCGAAGAGAGCCCCACCGTGACGCACCCCTTCCTCGACCTCCCCCCGCTCACCGCCGACCACTTCGCGGCGATCGAGCGGCGCGTGGCCCGGCTCCTCGCCACGGAGCAGGACGTCGTCATCACCCAGGGCGAGGCGCTGCTGCCGCTGGAGGGCTGCATCCGCAGCGGCGCGCGGCCCGGCTCGACCGCGCTGAACGTGGTCACCGGACCGTACGGGCAGACCTTCGGCAACTGGCTGCGGGACTGCGGAGCCCAGGTCGTCGACCTCACGGTGCCCTTCCACACCGCCGTGACCGCCGACCGGGTCGCCGAGGCGCTGGCCGAGCACCCGGAGATCGACTTCGTCTCGCTGGTGCACGCGGAGGCGGCGACCGGCAACACCAACCCGGTCGCGGAGATCGGCGAGGTGGTCCGGGCGCACGGCGCGCTGTTCATGCTGGACGCGGTCGCGTCAGTGGGCGCCGAGCCGCTGCTGCCGGACGCCTGGGGCGTCGATCTGTGCGTGATCGGCGCGCAGAAGGCCATGGGCGGGCCCGCCGGGGTCTCCGCGGTCTCCGTGAGCGCGCGGGCCTGGGAGCGGATCGCCGCCAACCCGGCCGCCCCGCGCCGTTCCTACCTCTCCCTGCTGGACTGGAAGGAGCGCTGGATCGACGGCGGCCGCACGGCCCTGCCGCACGCTCCGGCGCAGCTGGAGATGTTGGGCCTGGAGGCGTGCGTGGCCCGGATCGAGGACGAGGGGCTGGAGACCGTCATGGCCCGCCACGCCTCGGCCGCCGCGGCGACCCGGGCCGGAGCGGTGGCCCTGGGCGGCGGGCTGGAACCGTACGTCCACGAGGCGCGGGACGCGGCCCCGGTGGCGACGACGCTGCGGGCCCCGGCGGGGACGGACGCGGCCGCGCTGGTCGCGCAGGCGCTGGCGGCGGACCCCGCGCTGCCGCTCGTCGCGGGCGGCGGGGCGCTGTCCAAGGAGATGATCCGGATCAACCATTACGGGGCGGATGCGACGCGGGGCGCGGTGCTGTCCTCGCTCGCGGCTCTGGGGGCGGCGCTGACCGATGCGGGCCTGCGGGTCGATATCGAGGCTGCCCACAGGATTGTTTCGGAAACCTGGCCGAGCCTCTGATATTCATAATGTGGGGAGCTGCTTTATCGTAAGCAGCTCCCCGCATTCTTCTTCCCGCTTTTCCAGCACCTAAACGCGGAAGTTTTCGGGAGGGCCGAACTTCGTAATTCGGACACGTCTCAGGAGAGTTACAACCCTGTGACCGACTCCACACGGACGGCGTTATGCCCGAAAAATTCTGGACAAAGCGTAGGAAACACTACCGGAGTCAGGGGGGAGCTCACGCCCGCCTGATAACACATGGGCGCCCTTCACCCAACCCTTTACGTCGATGCAATTTCGAAATTTGCTGGGTAAATTCAATTCGCATGACCGCCGCACCAGCAGATTTTGCCCGTGCCCGAAGCGAATTCCTCAGTATCGATGCGCCGCGAGTGGAGGACGGAGCCGCGATCTGGCGCATTGCCCGCGACTCCCAGGTCCTGGACCTGAACTCCTCGTACAGCTACCTGCTGTGGTGCCGTGACTTCGCCGCGACCTCCGCCGTCGCACGGGGCGAGAACGGCGAGCCCATCGCCTTCGTGACGGGCTACATCAGGCCCGACCGCCCCCAGACCCTCGTCGTCTGGCAGGTGGCCGTCGACCAGGCCCACCGGGGCAAGGGGCTGGCCGCCACTCTGCTGGACGCGCTGACCGCCCGGGTCGCCGCCGACCAGGGACTGTCGTCCGTGGAGACGACGATCACCCCGGACAACACCGCATCCGACCGGCTGTTCACGTCCTACGCCCAGCGCCACGACGTCGCCCTGGAGCACGAGGTGCTCTTCGACGGGGAGCTGTTCCCCGAAGACACGCACCTGCCCGAGGTGCTCTACCGGATCGGCCCGTTCACCACCTGAGCCCTCCCGGGCACGACCCCGGCGTACCCGCCCCGTACGCCCGGTCCCCACGACTTTTCGCGCCGGCCGACCGACCGGCGCGGTCCCGGCCGCATCCGTGCGCCCGGGAGCACCGACCACTGCCCGTCACACCCCCTCACGCAGGAGATCCGCTGTGACCATCACCCCGCCCGCACTGAGCGTCTTCGAGACCCTGGAGTCCGAGGTCCGCAGCTACTGCCGCGGCTGGCCCGCCGTCTTCGACCGTGCGCAGGGC
>NZ_JBHXJG010000382.1:0-4702 GCF_042723425.1 Streptomyces sp. NPDC058375
GGGTTCGCGCGGCCGGCCGGGTGACGCGATCATCCCTGGTCGTCGCCGTACCGGACCGTGACGCGCTCGAAGCCGAGGGAGCCGAGGAGACCCTTCAGCATGTCGGCGGTGTTCTTCTCGGCCCGGGCGGTCAGTTCGCTCTCCTTCGCCGCTTCTCCGATGTGCTGGACGGCGAGTTTGTTGACCGCCTGCTCACTGCCGGGGTTGTCGGAGAAGAAGTCGCCCAGTCGGTCGAAGAGACCGCGCTGTTTCGACACCGTGTAGGAGCGGTCGGGATCGAGGGCTGGCGTGCCCAACGCCGCCCGGGGCAGGCGGAGTTCGGCCGTCGTACGGTCCTCGTTGACCACGACGCCGCCCTCGGTGACCTTGCCCAGGTCGACGGAAGCGGCGACCGTGCCCGCCCCGACGAACAGGGTGCGGGTGCCGCGCAGGGCGTCGGGGACGAACTTCGTGTCCTTCTCCAGGTCGACGACGACCTGGAAGTTGCCCGAGGCGGCCTCGTACGCGCTCATGTCCTGGATCGACTTGAGCAC
The DNA here is from genome assembly GCF_042723425.1 of Streptomyces sp. NPDC058375. Lineage (NCBI taxonomy): Bacteria > Bacillati > Actinomycetota > Actinomycetes > Kitasatosporales > Streptomycetaceae > Streptomyces > Streptomyces sp. NPDC058375. The sequence continues at coordinate 534 of NZ_JBHXJG010000382.1, forward strand.
GGCGGGGCCCGACCGGTCGTGGGTCTCCTCGCCGAAGAGGTCGCCGAGCCCCGGCAGCAGGCTGAGCCGGCTGCCGGCGAACAGCAGGGCCAGTACGGCCGCGCCGATGCCGAGGACTTTCAGCCATCCCCGGGAAGGGCGGGCGGTGCGCTTTCCGCCGGCGTGCGGCGCGGGCTCTGGGGTTACGTCGCTGGACGTCATGTTCTGCATGTGACCCGCGTCCGGTGTTTTCAGTCCGACTCCCGCCGCCTCGCCGGCAAACTCCCGTACAAAATAGGTCTGTTCCGATACGGGCGGGCAGACGCGAAGGCTCTCCCGGCGACCGGGCCCGGGGTCGCTCAGCGCGGCGAGGCCGCCAACCGTACCCGGTCGCTGCCGCCGTCGGAGAGGAACGAGGCGAGCTCCCTCCCCTGGTCGGCCACGGCGACCCGATCCGCCCGGGAGAGGGGACGCAGCGGATCCACCGTGACGACCTCCTCGGCGACGCTCCAGGTGGCGGCCACCCGGCCGTCGACCAGCACGACGCGCTCCCCAGCGACCGAGAGGCCGCGGTGGGCGTCGTCGATGATCCGGCCGCGGTCCTGGTAGCCGAGGATCGCGTTGTCGAAGGCCGGCAGGAACCGTACGGGAGCGGGGGTGTCCGGGTCCGGGCGCGGGGCGTCGGGCAGGTCGAGCAGCTCTCGCCCCCGCTCGTCGCGGAACCGGACCAGTTCGCCGCGTACGGCGGCCACCGCGCCCGGCAGCCCGGCCAGGCCGGACCAGGCGCGCAGGTCGGCCGTGGCGGCGGGCCCGTAGGCGGCCAGATAACGCCGCACCAGCGCCTGGCCGACCGGGTCGGCACCGTCGGGGGCGGGTGCGTCGACCCGTCGGCCCAGCCAGGAGGAGAGCGCGACATTGCGCACCCCGCCCTTGGTGCGCCACAGCCCCCGCGGCGGTGCCTGCGCCATCGGGACGAGAGCGGCGACCACCACCTCGCCCAGGGGGCGCGGCCCCGGGCCGGGCCAGCGGTCGGCGAGCGCCCGCACGATCTCGGCCGCGGTGCGCGGCGCCCCGTCGGACATCAACTTGCCCGCAGCCGCGGCGAGTTCTTCGAGGTCGACCCCTTTCAGCTCGTCGCGGTAGACCCCGAGCACCTTCTGGCGCAGCATCGCGTCGTGGCGGGTCCGCCAGGCGAGGACGTCGTCGGCGGTGACGAGGTGGACCGTGCGGCGCATCAGATGGGTGCGCACCACGCTCCGCCGGGTCAGCAGGTCCGAGAGGACCGCCGGATCGAAGGCCGCCAGCCGGGACCAGAGCCCGACGAAGGGCTCCTGCGGTTCCTGCGCCTGGAGGCCGCAGAGGTGGGACACGGCGTCCACGACCGGCAGGTCGGCCCGCTCCAGCAGCAACTGGCGCGCGAGCATGGCGCGGTTGAGCGCCCGGTTGTCGAGAACGGTCACCGTGTCGCCTCCGCCTTTCGCTTGCCGGCTCGCCTGCGGGCTCCCTTGTCCGCCGACGGTCGCCGGCCGTCGGTTCCTCGCTGACTCCCGCGCTGGGCCCCGGTGGTCACGTCGCCTGTCGTCCGTCGAGCGACTCGCGCAGGATGTCCGCGTGGCCGGCGTGCTGGGCGGTCTCGGCGATGACATGGTTCAGCACCCGCCGGACGCTCCACTTGCCGCCGGGTTCGTTCCAGGGCGCCTCGGGGAGGGGGTGCGAGGCCGAGAGGTCGGGGAGGGCGAGAATGATCTTCTCGCTGCGGGCGGCGACCTGCTCGTACGCGTGGAGAACCCCGGCCGTCGTCTCGCCGGGCAGCATCCGGAACTCCTTCTCCCGCTCGATCGCCCACTTCGGCACCTCGCACGCGGTGCCGGTCATCAAGTCGTCCCAGGTGACGCCGTCGGGCAGGTCGAAGGACATCGCGGAGGGGCCCTCGGTCACGAAGTTCAGCCAGCTCTCCTCCATGGCCGCAACGTGCTTGACGAGGCCGCCCAGGCACAGCGCGCTGACCGTCGGGCGTTCGCCGGCCTGCTCGTCTCCGAGGCCGCGCACCGAGGAGGTCAGGGCGGCGCGCGCGTCGGCGAGGGCGGCGAGCAGGTCGGTGCGCTCGGGGTCGGGGGACGTGGCGGGTGTGGTCATGGTGGTGGGTCCTTCCGGTGGTCCGTCGTGCGGTGGGTACGGATCGATCTTCACAGGGGAAGCGGACAGGATGTGGCCTCTTCTCCCTTCATACTCGTGTCATGCCGAAGACTTCAGCGCGACTGCTGGCGCTTCTCTCCCTTCTCCAGGCGCGTCGGGACTGGCCGGGCGGCCTGTTGGCCGAGCGGCTGGAGGTCAGTCCGCGCACGGTGCGGCGGGACGTCGACCGGCTGCGGGAGCTGGGCTATCCCATCGCGGCCTTCAAGGGGCCCGACGGCGGATACCGGCTGGACGCGGGCGCCCGGTTACCGCCGTTGCTGTTCGACGACGACCAGGCCGTCGCCCTCGCCGTCGCACTGCGGACCGCCACCGCGACCGGCGCCGGCATCGGGGAGGCCGCGGCCCGCGCGCTCACCACCGTCCGGCAGGTCATGCCCGCCCGGCTGCGCCATCGCGTCGACGCCCTGAACGTCACCGCCGTCGAACGCACGGGGGGCCCGCCGCAGCCGCAGGCCGATCCGCGCGTTCTTCTCGCGCTGAGCGACGCGGTGCGCGTCCACGAGGTGCTGCGTTTCGACCACTCCCCCGCGTACGCCCCACCGGCCACCGGCACCGCCGAAGCACCGCCCGCGGTGCGGCGGGTGGAGCCGCACCGGCTGGTCACCTGGGGCGGGCGCTGGTATCTCGTCGCCTGGGACCTGGACCGCGAGGACTGGCGGACGTTCCGCGCGGACCGGATCACACCGCGTACGCCCACGGGCCCCCGGTTCACGCCGCGCGAGGTGCCCGGAGGTGATGTGGCCGCGTTCGTCGCCGCCCGGTTCCAGGGCTCCGGGGCGCCGGGCGAGTGGCCCTGCCGCGGCGAGGTGATCCTCGACGCCCCCGCCTCCGAGGTGGCCGGCCATGTCCGCAACGGGATCGTCGAGGAGTGCGGCCCGGACCGCTGCCGCGTGGTCCTGGGCGCCTGGTCGTGGCCGGGTCTGGCCGCCGAGATCGGCAGGTTCGACGTGGACATCGAGGTGGTCGGGCCCGACGAACTCAGGGACGCCTTCGCCCTCCTGGCCCGCCGATACGCCGACGCGGCGGGCCAGGGGCATCGTGGATCCACGGGGCCCTGTGGCTCTTAGCGACCGACGAGGCGGGTGTCGGAGGTGTCGTCGGTCGTGGAGGCGGTCACGGACGAGGTGATGTGTCCGGCGAGGCCGAGCACCAGGAACAGCACCACGAGCCACTTCGCGGCGCTGCTCAGGACCAGCGGGCGGGTGGCCGAGCGCGACGGCTCCGGGGCCCCGGCGAGGTCGTCGTCGCCGAACAGACCCTTGGGGTAGGCGGGGGTGAGCATCATGACGTACGCGGAGAAGCGCATCCGGTAGCGCAGGGTGGCCGCCGTCGCCTCGAACAGCGGGCGGGGCATGCGCCCGAGGCACAGCGTGATCAGCCACCAGACGAAGGCCATCGCCCACCACCCGTACACGGCGAGGCTCTGCACGATCGCCGCCGGGATCATCAAGAAGATACGGAACAGCACCGCGAGCCGGTTCAGCGGGGTGGGCCGCACCTCGATCTGCACCGGATAGTCGGCCGGCGGGGTCAGGGCGAACGGCGGGTAGCGGTCGATGAGCAGCATGTCGCTCGCCGAGACACGCATGTCGTAGCCGAGGACGCCGGTCAGGAAGCGGAAGACGGGGTCGGGCAGCCGCCCCAGGACCAGGGCCGCGAACCAACCCACGATGACGGTGAAGAACGCCGCGATGTGCAGGACGAACAGCACGATGAAGTGCGGGATCAGCAGGAGGAGGCGCAGGAGTACGGTCAGCCGCCGTTGACGTGCCGGTTCGACGATGTCCAGGACGGGCCTGAACTCGTCCGCGTCCATGTCCTTGCGGCCCGGGCTCCACTGGCCTTCGGCCATGTCGCTCCTCCTCGGCAGGGGATCCGTACGGCATCCGCGCGCAGGACGTGTCCCCACCGTGCGTCCGGTCCGGGCCGCCCGCAATCGGCCCGGCCCGAACGGGTGCCGGCCGGGCCCGGCCGGTGCGGGCCGGGTGCCAACG
>NZ_JBHXJG010000383.1:0-4700 GCF_042723425.1 Streptomyces sp. NPDC058375
GGGCGGCGGCCACCATCAGGACGCCGACGGTGAGGAGTATGGAGCGTGACTCGCCCCCGACGACTCCGTCGACGACCCGGCCGAGCAGCAGGACCGGGAGCACTTGGAGCGCGGCCCCGGCCACCGTGGTGAGGACGGTGGAGGCCGTCAGCCACGGGGCCCGCCGGCAGTGCTCGGCCACCCAGCGGGCGGCCTCTCCCCCGGTCGCCGTGCGCAGGGTCGTCGAGGTGACGGGGGTGTCGGTGACAGTCACACGGAGACCGATTCTCGCCGGGGGACGGGCCGTCGGGTCGGCATCGTTACTTGGCCGACTCGACGAGCTCGTCGATCGCGTACGGGAGGGAGAGCAGGGTGCCCTGGGACATCGCGGCGCCGACCGCGGGGCCTTCGCTGTCCAGCAGGTAGGAGACCTTGCCGTTCTTGACGGCCGGGAGGTTGGCGAACAGCTCGAACTTCTTGAGCGCCTCCGTGTCGGCCTTGTCGTTGACGACGAAGATGCGGTCGACGTCGATCAGGTCGATGCGCTCGGGCGAGAGCTCCGCGGAGAAGCCGCCGTCGGCGATCTTGTCGATCTCGGTCTGGTAGGTGAATCCGGTGCCCGTGACGAGGCGGCCGCGTACGTCGGTGGAGGTGAACGCCGAGATCGAGTCCTTGTACCAGGACAGGGCCACGGCCTTCTGCCCGCCGAAGTCGGGGTTGGCCTTCTTGGCGGCGTACAGCTGGGTCTGGATGCCCTCGACCAGTTCGGCGCCCTCCTTCTCCTTGCCGAGCGCCTTGGCGATGTGCGTCGCGTTGTCCTGCCACGGGGCGCTGAAGAGTTCCTTCTCGCCCTTGGTGCGGCCGACGGTCGGGGCGATCTTGGAGAGCTTCTCGTAGGCCGCCTTGTCGACCTCGGAGTAGACCGCGATGATCAGGTCGGGGCGCAGCGAGGCGATCTTCTCGAAGTTGGGACCGGCGTCGCCGTTCTTCATGACGACCTCGGGGCGGGTGTCGCCCCACTGGTCCTTCACCCAGGGCCACTGGGTGTTGATGTCGGGCGTCTGGCCGGCCGGGTTCGGGTACTGGTCGACCATGCCGACCGGCTTGATGCCGAACGCCAGGACGGCCTGGTCGTCGGTGTAGCCGACGGTGACGACCCGCTTCGGGGCCTGCTTGACCTCGGTGGATCCGAACGCGTGCTCCACGGTGACCGGGAACGCGCCTTCGGCCGCGGCCGGGGCGTCGTCGTTCTTCGTCTCGTCCGCCGAGTCGTCGCCGCATCCGGCGAGGAGACCGACGCCGAGGGTGGCAGCGGACACCGCCGCGGCCAGTCTCTGCCACGGCTTGAGGGGCGTCGTTCGATCGAGAAGCATCCGTCAATCCCTTGCTTTCGCGCTGTCCACTGCGCCCCGGTATGAGGGCAGCCAGACTGTACCCCGAGCAAGTGAGGCCAGCCTAGCCTAACTGAATAACTTTCCACTGGTCAGGACGAGTTGGAGCCGGCGGTTCGTCAGACTCCCTCAGGATCACCGCCGTTCGGCATCGGACTACGGTTCGATCCGCACATGAGCCCGGCCGATCGGAACGATCAGCGGCCGGTCGCCCACCGGGTCGTCGATCACCTTGGCCCGCAGCCCGAACGCCTCGTGCAGCAGCTCTGCGGTGATGACATCCCGGGGGTGCCCCTGCGCGAGAACGGCGCCCGCACGCATGACGACGAGGTTGTCGCTGTAGCGGGTGGCCAGGTTGAGATCGTGCAGCACCATCACGACGGTGCAGCCCGACTCGTGCAGATCGTCGACCAGGTCGAGTACGTCGATGGCGTGGGCCAGGTCCAGGTAGGTGGTCGGCTCGTCCAGCAGCAGCAGGTCGGTGCCCTGAGCGAGGGTCATCGATATCCACACGCGCTGGCGTTGACCGCCGGAGAGCGAGTCGACGGGCCGGTCGGCGAGGTCCGCCACTCCGGTCATGGCCAGGGCGCGCCGCACCACGTCGGCGTCGTCCGAGGACCACTGGCGCAGCCAGCTCTGGTGCGGGTGGCGTCCGCGGGCGACCAGGTCGGCGACGGTCAGCCCTTCCGGGGCGACCGGCGCCTGCGGCAGCAGCCCGAGCTTCTTCGCCACGTCCTTGGTCCGGAGCGTGCCGATGTCCTCGCCGTCCAGCACGACGGTGCCGCCGGCCGGTTTGAGCAGCCGGGTCAGCGTGCGCAACAGGGTGGACTTGCCACAGCCGTTGGGACCGATGATCGTCGTGATCACCCCGGACGGGATGGCCACGTCGAGCTGGTCGAGGACCGTCCGGTCGCCGTACCCGACGGTGATGCCCCTGGCTGCCAGCCGCGGGGCGTCCTTGACGCCGACATCGGTCCGGACGGTGAACTGAGCGGCCACGAGCCCCCCTTGTCGAGGTCAGCCTTACTTCTACTGAGGTCAGCCTTACTTCTACCATCTACCGGAGGTTCGCCCGTACCAAGAGGTAGACGAGGAACGGGCCGCCGATCACGGCGGTGACCACGCCCACCGGCAGACCGATCGGCAGCGCCGCGCGGGCGATCAGGTCGGAGCCGATCAGCAGGAGTGCGCCCACCAGGCCGGAGGCGATCAACGGCGGTGTGGCCCAGCGCGCCAGCCGCATCGCCACCTGAGGGGCCACCAGCGCGACGAACGGGACCGGCCCCGCCGCGCTCACCCCCACCGCCGCCAGCAGGACCGCGCAGAGCAGCAGGACGGCCCGCACCCGGCCGAAGCGCACGCCCAGCCCGGCGGCGACGTCGTCGCCGAGGTGCATCGGTTTGAACGGAAAGGCCACGGCGGCCAGGACGACCAGCAGGACGAGGGTGCACCAGAACGCCACCCCGACCTCGTCCCAGGAGCGGTTGTCCAGCGAGCCGACCAGCCACGCTTGGGCGCGGGCCACGTCCCGGATGTCGGCCGAGACCAGCAGCCAGGTCGTGATCGCCTGCATCATGGCGGTCACCGAGATGCCGATGAGGATGAGCCGGAAGCCGTCGACGCCGCGCCGCCAGGCGAGGAAGTAGACCAGCAGGCCCGTGCCGAGGCCGCCCAGGAGGGCTGCGGCGGACAGCCCGACCGAACCGGCGATCGCCGCGGCGGTCCCGCCCGTCGCCGTCACCAGGAACACCGCCACGGCCCCGGCGCCGGCGGTGATCCCCAGGATGTCCGGGCTGGCGAGCGGGTTGCGCGCCACGGACTGGGTGATCGCCCCGGAGACGCCCAGGGCGATCCCCACGATGAGCCCGGCCAGGGCCCGGGGCATCCGGAGGTCCATGACCACGAACTCGTCGACCTGTTCGCCCTGGCCGAGGATGGTGGCGATCACCCGGGAGAGGCCGATGGGGAAGTCCCCGACGCTGATGGAGAGGCAGAAGACCAGGAAGGACGCCGCCGCCAGCACGAGCGTGACCAGGACGAGCCAGGGCCGCCAGACGAACGACACCTGACCGAGCCGCACGCCAGGCGGCAGTGACGCTTTCACTTCGGTCCCACTGGTCCCACCAGTCCCACCGGTACCGCCAGTTCCGCTGGTCCCGCCGGCCACACCGGTCACTTCGGTCCCGTTCATGCGCTCCCGAACTTTTCTCATGCGCTCTTGAACTTCCCTCGCCACACCAGGACCGCGAAGAAAGGGGCCCCGAGGAGGGCGACCACGACACCCGATTCCAGCTCGCCGGGCCGTACGACCACCCGGCCCACGATGTCGCAGACCAGCAGGACACCGGCCCCGAGAAGACCCGCGTACGGCACCAGCCAGCGGTAGTCGGGGCCGGTCAGATAGCGGGCCACGTGGGCCACCATGAGGCCGAGGAAGGCAATGGGGCCGCAGGCCGCGGTGGCGGCGCCCGCCAGCAGCGTGATGGCGACGATGCCGATGGTCCGGCTCGCCGCGATGTTCACGCCCAGTCCCCGCGCCACGTCGTCGCCCAGGTTGAGGAGGTTGAGGGCGGGCAGCGTGATCAGGGCCAGGACCAGGCCGACGGCGATGAACCCCGTGACCGGCCAGATGACGTCGAAGCGAACCCCGGCGACGGAGCCCGCGTTCCAGAACCGCAGGGCGTTCAGCGACTCCTTGTCGGAGAGCGCCACCGCCGTCGTCATCGCCGCGAGGAACACGGTGACGCCCTGCCCGGCCAGGGCGAGGGTCAGCGGGTTGCCCGCGCCCCTGCCGATGCTGGCCAAGCCGAAGACGACGACCCCGGCGAGACCCGCGCCGACGAAGGCGAACCAGACGTACTGGAACGGGTCGGTGAACCCGAACACGGCGATGACCGACACCACGGCGAAGGAGGCCCCGGCGTTCACCCCCAGCAGTCCGGTGTCGGCGATGGGGTTACGGGTGTACCCCTGGATCAGCGCCCCGCCGACCCCCAGGGCCAGACCCGCCACGAGCGCGAGGACCGTCCGGGGCACGCGTACGGTCTGGACGATGAGCCGGATCTCGGTGAGCTTCTGGTCGGGCTCGGGCTCCGCGAACAGCCCGTGCCAGACCTCGCCGGGGGTCAACGCGCGCGCCCCGACGGCCAGGGACACCGTCGCCGCGATCACCAGAGTCACCGTGAGGACGACCAGCCCCACGACCCTGCGTCTGCGGGGGTCCGTCGTCGCCGCCGGCACGGGGCGCTCCACTGCGGTGGTGAACATGACGACGAACGATATCCCTTTGATCGGATCGGTCGAGCTCGGCCCGCCCGGCAGGTCACGGGC
>NZ_JBHXJG010000384.1:0-4696 GCF_042723425.1 Streptomyces sp. NPDC058375
TCGCGGGCCGTACCGCGCCCGGGCCGAAGCGGGCGCGGGCGCGGTCGGCCGCGGCCTCGATGCGGCGGGACCGGTCGTCGTCGGGGCCGAAGGTCAACTGCCGGGAGGCGGACGCGGCGTCGCCGAGTTCGCCCGCGCGCAGGACGAAGGTGCGGACCCGGGCCCGCTGGAGCCCCAGGGAGCCGTGCAGCGCGTGGGCGGCGGCGCGGAGCCGGGGGGTGTGCGCGGTGGCCTCGGACAGGGTGCGGCTGCGGATGATCGACGAGTGCCCCGTACGGTCGGCGTACAGGACGGTCAGGGTCAGTGCCCGGCAGGTCTGCCGCTCGTCGCGGAGCTGGGCGCCGAGTTGTTCGGTCAGGTGGGTCAGGGCGGCCCGCTGGCGGGCGGCGTCGGACTCGTCGCGGCCGAAGCGGTGTTCGGCGTCGACCGTGCGGGGCGGGGCGCCGGGAGCGACGCGGGTGGGGTCGATTCCGGCCGCGTGCTCGCGGAGCGTACGCCCGGGGGACGCGCCGAGGATGCGCTGGAGGGTGAGCAGCGGGGTGGCGGCGATCCGGTCGGCGGTGCGCAGGCCGTACGAGGCCAGGGTGCGGGCGGTGGCCGGGCCGACGCCGGGCAGCGCGGTGACGGGGAGCCCGGTGAGGAACCGGGTGACGGCCTCGGGGTCGTCCGGGACCGTGCGGATGGCGCCGGGCTCCCCCCGGTGGGCGGCGAGCCGGGCGAGGAGCGGGTTGGGGCCGATGCCGACCGTCACGTCGAGGCCGTGGAGCGCGGCCGCGCGCATCCGGATCAGGGCCGCGAGCCCGGCGGCGTCGCGGTCGAAGTAGCGGGTGCTTCCGGACACGTCGGCGAGGGCCGCGTCCGGGGGCAGGGCCTGGGCGACGGGGGTGAACTCGCCGACCATGTCCAGGAGTCGGCGGTAGGCGGGGTCCGGCTGCGGGTCGCCGAAGTGGAGGTAGAGGATCATCCCGGTCATCCCGCGCTTCCGGGGCTCGCGTGGTGGAAGGACCGTCCGTCGAGCGCGTCGAGGGCGGGCAGACCGGCGGAGGCGGGGGTGCCGGGCGGCTGGAGGTCGGCCCAGGGGTGCAGGGCGTAGCCGTTCGGCTGGGTGAGGGTGCGGCGCGGTGCGGCCCGGCGGGGGGTGGGCCCGGGGCGGGTGAGACGGTCGGCGACGGCGGCGGGGCCGCCCTCGCGGTACAGGTCGATCAGCTCGGCCAGGTTCCAGGCGGCCGTGCCGGTGATGCTGAAGGCGCGCGGCGGGCGTCGGGCGAGGGTGCCGCGGACGAGCAGCAGGCTGCTGTGGAACACCGTGTGGGCGCAACGCCCGTGGCTGTCCTCGAAGAACGCCAGGTCGGACAGGCCGGTGGGGTCGTCCAGGGTGGCGAAGATGACGCGCTTGCCGGAGCGGATCGGCGGGGTCTGGGTGGCGACCTTGACACCGGCGACGAGCACGGTGGTGCCGTGCCGGAGGCCCGGCAGATCAGCGGCGGGGGTCGCGCCGATGTCGGCGAGCAGGGAGCGGTGCTCGTCGAGGAGGTGGTGGGAGATGTCCATGCCGAGCACGTCGAGTTCGGCGGCGAGCTGTTCGGACGCGTTCATGACCGGCAGGCCCGTGTCGGTGACGGCGTCGCCCTCCGCCTCGTAGCAGGTGTCCTGCGCGCTTTCCGTGTTCCCCGCGCTCCCCACGCCCGCCATGGGGAGCTGGCCGGCGGCGGATCCACTGGCGCCGCGCCCCGAGCGGTGCAGCTCGGCGACCTTCAGCAGCAGCTCGCGGCGGGATCCGAACGTGCTCAACGCGCCGACCCGGGCGAGGCGTTCGGCCAGCGGGCGGCTGGGCCGGGCACGCTCCCAGAAGTCCTCGACCGAGGCGTACGGCTGTCCGGCCGTGATGCGCCCGCTCTCGGCCTCGGTGATGCCGCGGACCTGCGAGAGGCCGATCCGCACCCCCCACTTACCAGACACCAGTTCGATTATATGTGCGGCCTGGGAATGGTTGACGTCGGGCAGCAGCAACGGCACTCCGTGACGCCGGGCGTCCGCCGCCAGGACCCGCTTGTGGTACATCCCCGGGTCGTGCGTGAGCAGCCCCGCGAGCAGGGCGGCCATCCGGTGGGCCTTGAGCCAGCTCGACTGGTAGGCGGGCTGCGCGAAGGCCGCGGCGTGCGCCTTGGCGAAGCCGAAGCTGCCGAAGTTCTCCAGGATCTTCCACACGTCCCGTACGACCTGGACCGAGTAGCCGCGCCCGCGCGCCTGATCGGCAAACCAGGCCCGGACCCGGCCCGCCCGCTCGGGGACGGACAGGGCACGGCGCGCCTCGTCCGCCATACCCCGGTCACAGCCGGTCATCTTCGCCATGATCTTGATCACCTGCTCGTGATAGACCACCTGCCCCTCGGTCTCCGCCAGGATCGGCTTCAGGTCGCGGTGCACGTAACGGGTTCCGCCCCCGCTTTCCCGGGCCTTGATCAACGGCTCCACCATGGCGGCCGCGACGGGTCCGGGCCGGAACAGGCTGATGTCGAGCGCCAGGTCGCCGAACGACCGCGGCCGCAGGTTCCGCACCAGCTCCCGCTGGCCCGGACTCTCCAGCTGGAAGGTGCCCATGGTGTCCCCGCAGGAGATCAGGTCGTACGTGGCGGGGTCGTCCGGCGGCACCTGTGCGGGATCGTCCAGGTCGAGGGGTTCGCCGGTGACGCGTTCGATCTCGGCGGCCGCGTGCGCGAGCGCCGACTGCATCCGTACGCCGATGACGTCGATCTTCGGGTGCCCGGTGTCCTCGATGTCCTCCTTGTCGAACTGGGACATGGCGATGTTCTCGACGGTGGTCGGCGCCATCGGGGTGCGCTCCAGCAGCCCGGCGTTGGAGACGAGCAGCCCGCACGGGTGCATCGCCGCCTCGAACGGCAGCTCGTCGAGTGCCTCCACCAGCTCCCAGAGCCGGCCGTGGTCCTCGGCGGCGACCTCACGCAGCTCCGGCAGCTCGGCGAGCGCGGCAGTCACGTCCTTGGCCCGGATGTGCGGGAACGCCTTGCCCAGGCGGGCCGCCCGGTCCGGGGCCATGCCGCGGGCACGGGCCACGACCTCGATCGCCCCGCGCGCCCGGTACGTCTTGTAGACGGCGAGCGTCGCCACCCGGTCGGCCCCGAACCGCTCCCGCACCGCCTGGTAGACCTCCAGGCGGCGGGCCGACTCGACGTCCAGGTCGATGTCGGGCAGGGCCGAGCGGTGCGCGGACAGGAAGCGCTCCATCACCAGGCCGTGCGCCACCGGATCGACCGGGCTGATCTCCAGCAGATGCGTGACCAGCGAGCCCACGCCCGACCCACGCGCGGCCACGCGGACGCCGAGCCGCTGGGCCTGTGCCGCGACCTCGGCGACGGTCAGGAAGTACCCGGCGAAACCGTGCCCGGCGATGATCCGCAACTCGTCCTCCAGCCGGTCCCAGCGCGTCCCCTCCCGGTGGTAGCCGCGGCTCAGCATGCCCGCCGCGCACCGGTCCGCGAGCGCCCGGTCCGCCGACCCGGCGCTCACTCCGACGAGCTCGGGCTCCGGGAGGTTCAGCCGGCCGAGCCCGAACGCGTCGCCCGGATCGACGACGCACGCCTCGGCCGTCTCCTCGGTCGCCGCGAGCAGCCGCCGCGCGTCCCCGCTCCGGCCGCCCACGGCCTCCGCGATCCGTCCGGCGATCCGTTCCATCTCGCCGGCGTCCTTCAGCCACCGCTGCCCACTGTCGAGCCGGGACGCGTCACGGGCGTCGATCGGCACCAGGAGGCGGGCGGAGTCCAGGATGTCGGCGACCTCGCCCCGGTCCGGGTCGGCGTAGCGCACGGCGTTGCTCAGTACGGGAACCACCTGCTGCTCGGCGGCGAAGCCCGCCATGCGCGCGGCCAGCCGCAGCGATCCCGGCCCGGTGCCGGGCCGCCCGTGCCAGGACGTCTCGATGCGCAACGACCGGCCGAACCGTGTCCGCCAGGGGCCCAGCAGGGTCGCGGCCCGGTCCGGCCGCCCCGAGGCCAGGGCCTGCCCCACCTCGGAGTCCGCCCCGAGGAGCACGAACAGCTCGTCCTCCGGGCAGGACAGATCCTCCCAGGTGACGCCCTGGTCCGACGCGGCCGACACCAGTCGGCACAGCTCGGCCCAGCCGCGTGCGGTCCGGGCCAGGAACACCGCACGCTGCGGCGCCTCCGCGACGAACGCCCCACCCCGGGAGGGGGTGGTCCGCTGCCGTTTCGCCGTCGCCGGTCCGGCCGCCGGCCCACCGGGCACCGCCAGGTCGACGCCGAACAGCGGCCGGACCCCGGCCCCCGCACACGCCTTGGCGAAGCGCACCGCGCCCGCCAGGGAGTCCCGGTCGGTCAGCGCCAGGGCATCGAGGCCCCGCTCGGCGGCCCGCTCGGCCAGCGCGTGCGGGTGGCTGGCGCCGTACCGCAGCGAATAGCCGCTCGCCGCACGGAGGTGCGTAAACGACATACACACCTCCTGTTACCCATGACCCCCCTTTTTCCGTGGTCCGTGTCGTCCCGATTCATCCGGACCGGGAGAAGCACTCTAACCCCATGTTCGCATATTCGTTCGAATCGAGGGTGGACGGGAAAAGCAGTGGACAAAAGTCACACGAGCGACAGACCGGCCCGCGTGGAACCACTGCCCGTGGACAGGCAGCAGACATGGGGCGGGGCCGGAGAGATCTCTCCGGCCC
>NZ_JBHXJG010000385.1:0-4659 GCF_042723425.1 Streptomyces sp. NPDC058375
GGGTGGAAACGGCGAACGCCGTCCACCCCGGCCGCTTTCGCGTCATCCGGGAGCCGCGCGCGGGCTACCAGCCGCGGGCGCGCCACTCGGGCAGCTGGGGCCGCTCGGCGCCCAGCGTCGTGTCGTGCCCGTGGCCCGGGTAGACCCACGTCTCGTCGGGCAGCCGGTCGAACAGCTTCGTCTCGACGTCGTTCAGCAGGCTCGTGAACGCCTCGGGGTCCTGGTGCGTGTTCCCGACCCCGCCGGGGAAGAGGCAGTCCCCCGTGAACAGATGCGGGGCGCCGTGCGGGTCGTCGTAGACCAGGGCGATGGAGCCCGGGGTGTGGCCGGTCAGATGGCGGGCGGTCAGCTCGACCCGGCCCACCGTGATCGTGTCGCCGTCCTCGACCAGGACATCGGTCGGCACCGGGATGCCGTCGGCGTCGTAGCGGCCCGCGTACGTCCGGGCGCCGGTCGCCCCGACCACCTGGGCCAGCGCCTGCCAGTGGTCACCGTGCTGGTGCGTGGTGACGACGGAGGCGATGCCGTCGTCACCGATCAGCGCGAGCAGGGTCTCCGGCTCGGCGGCCGCGTCGATCAGCAGCTGCTCGCCGGTGGCCCGGCAGCGCAGCAGATAGGCGTTGTTGTCCATCGCGCCGACGGCGACCTTGGAGATCATCAGATCCGTCAGTTCGTGCACGCTCGCCGGTCCGCCGACCTTCACCGCTCCGCTGTACGTCATGCGGCTCAGCCTATAGCGGGGGCAGCGCGGGCAGGGAGCCTCCGGCCACGGTCATGGCGGAGCCGTCACGGCGGCCGGCGAGCCAGCCCATCAGCTCGGCCGCCGACCCCTGCACGGTCACCAGGGCGCTCGGCGGGCCGCCGCCGGTGCTCCACGTGCGGCCGTCCTCGTCGGTCAGCGCCGTGGCCCCCACGTCGGGGTTGCCGGTGAAGCGCTCGGTGAGGAAGGCGATCTCCCGCTCCACGAACGCGGCGGGCAGGTCCTCCAGCTCGTAGCCGATGCCGAGATCGACGTGGTGCACGTCCACCTCGATCCAGCGGCGGAAGGGGATCCGGGCCGCGGAGTCCGTCACTCCGTTGCGCAGGGTGACGGTACGGGTCCAGTCGGCCGGTTCCGCGGCGATCGCGAAGAGGCGGTCCGCGCTCTCCCGGAAGTCGGCCAGCTGCTCGGCCAGGGGACGGGGGGCGCCGGCGGCGATGTCGGCGTCGCGGGTTTCGCTGCTCGCGTACATCGGGAGGCCCCGGAGAACATTTCCGAGCGCGTCGGCGTTACGTGACAGGTGGGTCAGAACATGGCCCCGATTCCAACCGGGCAACCGTGACGGCTCGGCGAGAGCGGCGTTGTCCAGTTCGCCGACCGCGTCGAGCAGCCGTTCGGTCGCTTCGCGTACAGCTCCCAGGTCGTGCGCATGATCAATCATGCGGCCGAGCCTAGCCTCGCCACCCATTCGGGTGAAGGAGGTCAAGGGCGGCCATGAATCGAATGTGCGTGCTATACGCTCGGAATCGAAAGCTTCGTACACCGCTGTGGCGCCCCCCATACCCTGGGAGAGGGGCTCAGTTCCCCCGCTTCTCTCTAGAAAGGTGCGGACCGGCGTGGCCGACCGTCTCATCGTCCGTGGCGCGCGCGAGCACAACCTGAAGAACGTCTCGCTCGACCTGCCCCGCGACTCCCTCATCGTCTTCACCGGGCTCTCCGGGTCGGGCAAGTCGTCCCTCGCGTTCGACACGATCTTCGCCGAGGGGCAGCGCCGCTACGTCGAGTCCCTCTCCTCGTACGCCCGGCAGTTCCTCGGCCAGATGGACAAGCCGGACGTGGACTTCATCGAAGGTCTGTCCCCGGCCGTCTCCATCGACCAGAAGTCGACCTCGCGCAACCCGCGCTCGACGGTCGGCACCATCACCGAGGTCTACGACTACCTCCGGCTGCTCTTCGCCCGGATCGGCAAGCCGCACTGCCCGGAGTGCCACCGCCCCATCTCCCGCCAGTCGCCGCAGGCCATCGTCGACAAGGTCCTCGGACTGCCCGAGGGGAGCCGCTTCCAGGTCCTCTCGCCGCTGGTGCGCGAGCGCAAGGGCGAGTTCGTCGACCTCTTCGCCGACCTCCAGACCAAGGGCTACAGCCGCGCCCGGGTCGACGGCGAGACCATCCAGCTCGCCGAGCCGCCCACGCTCAAGAAGCAGGAGAAGCACACCATTGAGGTGGTCGTCGACCGCCTCACCGTCAAGGACAGCGCCAAGCGCCGGCTGACCGACTCGGTCGAGACCGCGCTCGGCCTCTCCGGCGGCATGGTCGTGCTCGACTTCGTCGACCTCCCCGAGGACGACCCCGAGCGCGAGCGGATGTATTCGGAGCACCTCTACTGCCCGTACGACGACCTCTCCTTCGAGGAGCTGGAGCCGCGCTCCTTCTCCTTCAACTCGCCCTTCGGCGCCTGCCCCGACTGCACCGGCATCGGCACCCGCATGGAGGTCGACCCGGAGCTGATCGTCCCGGACGAGGAGAAGTCGCTCGACGAGGGCGCCATCCACCCCTGGTCCCACGGCCACACCAAGGAGTATTTCGGCCGCCTGATCGGCGCGCTCTCCGAAGCCCTCGGCTTCCGTACGGACATCCCCTGGGCCGGTCTGCCGCAGCGGGCCAAGAAGGCCCTGCTCTTCGGCCACAAGATCCAGACCGAGGTCCGCTACCGCAACCGGTACGGGCGCGAGCGCGCCTACACCACCCCCGCCTTCGAGGGCGCGGTCCAGTTCGTCAAGCGGCGGCACACCGAGGCCGAGAGCGACTCCAGCCGCGAGCGCTTCGAGGGCTACATGCGCGAGGTGCCCTGCCCCACCTGTGAGGGCTCCCGGCTCAAGCCGATCGTCCTCGCGGTGACGGTGATGGAGAGGTCCATCGCCGAGGTCGCCGCGATGTCGATCAGCGAGTGCGCCGAGTTCCTCGGCCGCCTCAAGCTGAACGCCCGCGACAAGAAGATCGCCGAGCGGGTCCTCAAGGAGGTCAACGAGCGGCTGAAGTTCCTGGTGGATGTCGGCCTCGACTACCTCTCGCTGAACCGCGCGGCCGGCACCCTGTCCGGCGGCGAGGCCCAGCGCATCCGGCTGGCCACCCAGATCGGCTCCGGTCTGGTCGGCGTGCTGTACGTCCTGGACGAGCCGTCCATCGGCCTGCACCAGCGCGACAACCACCGGCTCATCGAGACCCTGGTCCGGCTCCGCGACATGGGCAACACGCTCATCGTCGTCGAGCACGACGAGGACACCATCAAGGTCGCCGACTGGGTCGTCGACATCGGCCCCGGCGCCGGTGAGCACGGCGGCAAGGTCGTCCACTCCGGCTCGCTCAAGGAGCTGCTGGGCAACAAGGCCTCGATCACCGGCCAGTATCTGTCCGGCAAACGGTCCATCCCGACGCCGGACATCCGCCGCCCGGTCGACCCGGCCCGCAGCCTCACCGTGCACGGCGCCCGGGAGAACAACCTCCAGGACATCGACGTCTCCTTCCCGCTCGGCGTCCTCACCGCCGTCACGGGCGTCTCCGGGTCCGGGAAGTCGACCCTGGTCAACGACATCCTCTACACCCACCTGGCCCGCGAGCTGAACGGCGCCAAGTCGGTCCCCGGCCGTCACACCCGGGTCGACGGCGACGACCTCGTCGACAAGGTGGTCCACGTCGATCAGTCGCCGATCGGCCGGACCCCCCGGTCCAACCCCGCGACGTACACCGGAGTCTTCGACCACGTCCGCAGGCTGTTCGCCGAGACGATGGAGGCGAAGGTGCGCGGCTATCTTCCGGGCCGCTTCTCCTTCAACGTCAAGGGCGGCCGCTGCGAGAACTGCTCCGGCGACGGCACGATCAAGATCGAGATGAACTTCCTGCCCGACGTGTACGTCCCGTGCGAGGTCTGCCACGGAGCGCGCTACAACCGGGAGACCCTGGAGGTCCACTACAAGGGCAAGTCCATCGCCGAGGTGCTGGACATGCCGATCGAGGAGGGCCTGGACTTCTTCGAGGCCGTCCCGGCGATCGCCCGCCACCTCCGTACGCTCAACGACGTCGGCCTCGGATACGTCCGGCTCGGGCAGTCCGCGCCGACCCTCTCCGGCGGTGAGGCGCAGCGCGTCAAGCTGGCCAGCGAGCTTCAGAAGCGCTCCACCGGCCGCACGGTCTACGTCCTGGACGAGCCGACCACCGGTCTGCACTTCGAGGACATCAGCAAGCTGATCACCGTGCTCTCCGGCCTGGTGGACAAGGGCAACACGGTGATCGTCATCGAGCACAACCTCGACGTCATCAAGACCGCCGACTGGGTCGTCGACATGGGCCCCGAGGGGGGCAACGGCGGCGGACTCGTCGTCGCCGAGGGGACACCGGAGCAGGTCGCCTCGGTGCCCGCCAGCCACACCGGGAAGTTCCTCCAGGGGATTCTGGACGCGGACCGGGTCGCCGAGGCCGCGGTGCCCTCGGGCCGGGGGACACCCCGTAAGGCGGCTGTCCGCAAGGCCGCCCCCGCGAAGAAGGCGACGGCCGCGAAGAAGACGGCAGCCACCGCCAAGAAGGCCACCGCCACCAAGGCCGCTGCCGCCAGGAAGACGACCCGGGCCCGCAAGGCCTGAGCCCCCGGCGCACCGATGGCGGCGGCCCCCGCAGGACGACGG
>NZ_JBHXJG010000386.1:0-3290 GCF_042723425.1 Streptomyces sp. NPDC058375
AACACAGTGGACGCGAGCAACTGAGGACAAGCCCTCGGCCTATTAGTACCAGTCAGCTCCACCCCTTACAGGGCTTCCACATCTGGCCTATCAACCCAGTCGTCTACTGGGAGCCTTAACCCCTCAAAGGGGGAGGGAATACTCATCTCGAAGCAGGCTTCCCGCTTAGATGCTTTCAGCGGTTATCCTTTCCGAACGTAGCCAACCAGCCATGCCCTTGGCAGGACAACTGGCACACCAGAGGTTCGTCCGTCCCGGTCCTCTCGTACTAGGGACAGCCCTTCTCAATATTCCTACGCGCACAGCGGATAGGGACCGAACTGTCTCACGACGTTCTAAACCCAGCTCGCGTACCGCTTTAATGGGCGAACAGCCCAACCCTTGGGACCGACTCCAGCCCCAGGATGCGACGAGCCGACATCGAGGTGCCAAACCATCCCGTCGATATGGACTCTTGGGGAAGATCAGCCTGTTATCCCCGGGGTACCTTTTATCCGTTGAGCGACAGCGCTTCCACAAGCCACTGCCGGATCACTAGTCCCGACTTTCGTCCCTGCTCGACCCGTCGGTCTCACAGTCAAGCTCCCTTGTGCACTTACACTCAACACCTGATTGCCAACCAGGCTGAGGGAACCTTTGGGCGCCTCCGTTACTCTTTAGGAGGCAACCGCCCCAGTTAAACTACCCATCAGACACTGTCCCTGATCCGGATCACGGACCCAGGTTAGACATCCAGCACGACCAGAGTGGTATTTCAACGACGACTCCACAACCACTGGCGTGGCCGCTTCACAGTCTCCCACCTATCCTACACAAGCCGAACCGAACACCAATATCAAACTATAGTAAAGGTCCCGGGGTCTTTCCGTCCTGCTGCGCGAAACGAGCATCTTTACTCGTAGTGCAATTTCACCGGGCCTATGGTTGAGACAGTCGAGAAGTCGTTACGCCATTCGTGCAGGTCGGAACTTACCCGACAAGGAATTTCGCTACCTTAGGATGGTTATAGTTACCACCGCCGTTTACTGGCGCTTAAGTTCTCAGCTTCGCCACCCCGAAAGGCAGCTAACCGGTCCCCTTAACGTTCCAGCACCGGGCAGGCGTCAGTCCGTATACATCGCCTTACGGCTTCGCACGGACCTGTGTTTTTAGTAAACAGTCGCTTCTCGCTGGTCTCTGCGGCCACCCCCAGCTCAAGCAGCAAGTGCTATCACCAGTGATGGCCCCCCTTCTCCCGAAGTTACGGGGGCATTTTGCCGAGTTCCTTAACCATAGTTCACCCGAACGCCTCGGTATTCTCTACCTGACCACCTGAGTCGGTTTAGGGTACGGGCCGCCATGAAACTCGCTAGAGGCTTTTCTCGACAGCATAGGATCATCCACTTCACCACAATCGGCTCGGCATCAGGTCTCAGACTATATGCACGACGGATTTACCTACCGTGCGTCCTACACCCTTACCCCGGGACAACCACCGCCCGGGCTGGACTACCTTCCTGCGTCACCCCATCGCTTACCTACTACAAGTCTGGTTCATCGGCTCCACCACTACCCTCAACTCCGAAGAGATCGGGCCGGCTTCACGGACTTAGCATCGCCTGATTCAGTACTGGGCGTTTCAAAGCGGGTACCGGAATATCAACCGGTTGTCCATCGACTACGCCTGTCGGCCTCGCCTTAGGTCCCGACTTACCCTGGGCAGATCAGCTTGACCCAGGAACCCTTAGTCAATCGGCGCACACGTTTCTCACGTGTGTATCGCTACTCATGCCTGCATTCTCACTCGTGAACCGTCCACAACTCGCTTCCGCGGCTGCTTCACCCGGCACACGACGCTCCCCTACCCATCCACACAGGCGTTGGCCCTCAATGTGTGAATGACACGACTTCGGCGGTACGCTTGAGCCCCGCTACATTGTCGGCGCGGAATCACTTGACCAGTGAGCTATTACGCACTCTTTCAAGGGTGGCTGCTTCTAAGCCAACCTCCTGGTTGTCTCTGCGACTCCACATCCTTTCCCACTTAGCGTACGCTTAGGGGCCTTAGTCGATGCTCTGGGCTGTTTCCCTCTCGACCATGGAGCTTATCCCCCACAGTCTCACTGCCGCGCTCTCACTTACCGGCATTCGGAGTTTGGCTAAGGTCAGTAACCCGGTAGGGCCCATCGCCTATCCAGTGCTCTACCTCCGGCAAGAAACACACGACGCTGCACCTAAATGCATTTCGGGGAGAACCAGCTATCACGGAGTTTGATTGGCCTTTCACCCCTAACCACAGGTCATCCCCCAGGTTTTCAACCCTGGTGGGTTCGGTCCTCCACGAAGTCTTACCTCCGCTTCAACCTGCCCATGGCTAGATCACTCCGCTTCGGGTCTAGAGCGTGCAACTCAAACGCCCTGTTCGGACTCGCTTTCGCTACGGCTTCCCCACACGGGTTAACCTCGCTACACACCGCTAACTCGCAGGCTCATTCTTCAAAAGGCACGCAGTCACGACTGACAGCACAAGTGCTGCCAGCGACGCTCCCACGGCTTGTAGGCACACGGTTTCAGGTACTATTTCACTCCGCTCCCGCGGTACTTTTCACCATTCCCTCACGGTACTATCCGCTATCGGTCACCAGGGAATATTTAGGCTTAGCGGGTGGTCCCGCCAGATTCACACGGGATTTCTCGGGCCCCGTGCTACTTGGGTGTCTCTCAAACGAGCCGTTAATGTTTCAGCTACGGGGGTCTTACCCTCTACGCCGGACCTTTCGCATGTCCTTCGCCTACATCAACGGTTTCTGACTCGCCTCACAGCCGGCAGACTGTAAAAGAGAGATCCCACAACCCCGCATGCGCAACCCCTGCCGGGTATCACACGCATACGGTTTGGCCTCATCCAGTTTCGCTCGCCACTACTCCCGGAATCACGGTTGTTTTCTCTTCCTGAGGGTACTGAGATGTTTCACTTCCCCTCGTTCCCTCCACACTGCCTATGTGTTCAGCAGCGGGTGACAGCCCATGACGACTGCCGGGTTTCCCCATTCGGAAACCCCCGGATCAAAGCTTGGTTGACAGCTCCCCGGGGACTATCGTGGCCTCCCACGTCCTTCATCGGTTCCTGGTGCCAAGGCATCCACCGTGCGCCCTTAAAAACTTGGCCACAGATGCTCGCGTCCACTGTGCAGTTCTCAAACAACGACCAGCCACCCACCACCCCGTCCTATCAGACGAGTTCACTGGGGCCGGATCAGAAGGCAGCCATCACGGCCATACCTTCAGACACCCAACAGCGTGCCCAGTAC
>NZ_JBHXJG010000387.1:0-4567 GCF_042723425.1 Streptomyces sp. NPDC058375
ACCCGCAGGGGTGTGCGTGGGTGGTCCGCCGTCGGTGAGACAGGACGGGGCGGGGGTGGGCCTACTTCGACGGCTTCTTGCCGGTGATGCCGAGATGAACCAACAGGGCGAGGTTGGGCCGGAGTTCGGCCTGCTTCACGCCCCAGGTGGTGAAGCCCTTCTGGTGCGAGGCGACTGCGGCCAGCATCGCCACCAGGGAGCCCGCCATCGCCGCGGGGCTGACGTCCTTGTCGACCTTGCCCTTGCTCTGGAGCTCCTTCACGGAATCCGTGAGGGAGTTGGTGACCGAGTTCAGGATCTTCATGCGGATCTTGTAGAACCGCTTGTCCCCCTCGGCCGCGCCGAGGTCGATCACGCGGAGGATCGCGTCGTTGTGCCGCCAGAAGTCGAGGAATCCCTCGACGAGTTGCTCGGAGGTCGTCCAGCCGGCCTTGCCGACCCAGGAGCGTCCGGCGACCAGTTCGGTCAGTCCGGCGCCCTCCTTGGCGACCTCCTCGGCGATTTCGAGGACGGCGCCCTCCACATCGGGGAAGTATTGGTAGAAAGTCGCGGGTGAAGTCCCGGCCTTCCGGGCGACGTCGATGACTTTGACGTCCCGGTACGGCGAGGAGCTGAGCATCTCGCTGAGGCAGTCGAGCAGCTTCTGCCGCGTCGCCTGACCGCGTCGACCGGCCACGCGGCCGTCGACGGTGCGTACTTGTCCTGTCATGCCGTCAGCTTACCGAGGGGTGATGGGAGCGCGATTCGGCCGACTGCAAATGGGGAACGCCGCAGGACCGGCCGGGTGCACGCGGTCGAGCGGGGTCGGTTTTCGGCCGCGGTGCGCGAGGGCCCGGAACTGCGGGGGCACCGCCCGGTACCGCCCGGGGTGTAAATGTTATCAACAGCCTGTGGACAACTTCGGTGGACAACTTTCGTCCACATGGTGAGCGAGTGCTTCACCAATCAGGCAAATGTTCCCTATAGGTGCGTCCGGGGCGCGCAGGGCCGGAGCCGACGTTACGTTGACTGTGACGGGCGTCACGACGCCACGGCGTCTCTCTGCTACGGAAGGACCCGGTCCCATGGCCGCATTCGCGCATTCCGCGCCGTGCTGGGCGGACGTGCAGCTCTCCGACCTCGAAGCGGGCAAGCGCTTCTACGGCGGGCTCTTCGGCTGGACCTTCCAGGCAGGCGACGGCATGCCCTTCGCGGACGCTCTCAGCGACGGCCGGCTGGTCGCCGCGCTCGCCGCCAAGAAGGACGGCCGGATGCCCACGGCCTGGGGCGTCTACTTCTCCACTGACGACATCCGGGCCACCGTCGCCGCGATCCGCGAGCACGGCGGGCAGATCATCACCGACCCCGTACGGGCGGGCCGCGCCGGGATCGTCGCGGAGGCGGCCGACCCCGGGGGCGCGGTCTTCGGGCTCTGGCAGCCGGAGGAGCGCGCGGGCTTCGAGAAACAGAACGACCCCGGCTCCTTCTGCTGGACCGAGGTCTACACCCGGCAGCCGGACCGGGTCGACCCCTTCTACGAGAAGGTCTTCGGCTTCCACGGCACCGACCTGGACGAGGCGGGCCACGACGTCTCCGACGACACCGAGGCGCTGGTCGACTTCCGGATGTGGTCCCCCGAGGGCGTCGAGCCGGGCCCGGACACCGCCGTCGGCGGGCGCAGCGTCATCACGGACGCGTTCCCGGCCGAGATGCCGAGCTACTTCCTCATCTACTTCGCCGTCGCCGACTGCGACGCCGCCGCCGAACTCGCCGTACAGCTCGGCGGCCGGGTCGCCCAGCCGCCCTTCGACATCCCCTACGGGCGGATGGCCGTGCTCCACGACGACCAGGGGGCCGCCTTCGCTGTACTGCAGCCCAGCGAACTGCTTCCCTGACCGGCCGGGGTGAACCCGGTGTGGACGGATACGGGATGAAGTGACATGGGACACCCCGATCCGCCCCCGGGTTCGCAACCGGGGCCCGAGCCAGGAAGAATCGGGGTGCGCGCAGGGCGGGATTCGACCGGGCGGTAATTCGCGGACTTCGTCGCCGAGGTCCGTACGGGGAGGTGGCAGGCAAGTGGTGGAGCAGCTGACGCAGCACGACCCGAGACGGATCGGCCCGTTCGAGGTGCTGGGACGGCTCGGGGCCGGCGGCATGGGGCTGGTCTATCTCGCGCGCTCGGCGTCCGGCCGGCGGGTGGCGATCAAGACGGTGCGGACCGAGCTCGCCGAGGACCAGCTCTTCCGGGTCCGCTTCACGCGCGAGGTCGAGGCCGCCCGCGCCGTCAGCGGGTTCTACACCGCCGCCGTGGTCGACGCCGACCCGCGCGCTGCCGTGCCCTGGCTGGCCACCGCCTATGTGCCCGCGCCCTCGCTCGAAGAGATAGTGAACGAGTGCGGTCCCATGCCGACCCAGGCGGTGCGCTGGCTGGCCGCCGGTATCGCCGAGGCCCTCCAGTCGATCCACGGCGCGGGCCTCGTCCACCGCGATCTGAAGCCGTCCAACGTCCTCGTCGTCGAGGACGGCCCCCGGGTGATCGACTTCGGTATCGCCTCCGGCGTCTCCAACACCCGCCTGACCATGACGAACGTCGCCGTCGGCACGCCCGCGTACATGTCGCCCGAACAGGCCCGGGACTCGCGCAGCGTCACCGGGGCCAGCGACATCTTCTCGCTCGGCTCCACCCTCGTCTTCGCCGCCACCGGGCACGCCCCCTTCCACGGGGCCAACCCGGTAGAGACGGTGTTCATGCTGCTGCGCGAGGGCCCCGACCTGGAGGGGCTGCCGGACGATCTGCGGCCGCTGATCGAGTCCTGCATGCAGATGGACGCCACCCAGCGGCCCAGCCCCGCCGACCTCCAGGCCCAGCTCGCCCCGCACCTCTTCGCCTCCGGCGGCGACGACAGCGGTACGGCGTCGGCCTGGCTGCCGTCCCGGGCCACCGCGATGATCGAGGCGCGCCGGGGCGGCGGACGGACCGCGCCGCCCGCCCCGGTGTCGCCCCCGCCGCCCCCGCGGCAGCCGCCCAGGGCTCCGGAGCGGGACACCGCCTGGCGCAGCGGGGCGGACCTGCGCTCGCCGTCCCCGCTGGCCTCGCCCTCGCCGATGTCCGGCGGGCCCGGCCCGGCCCCCTCGGCGGGGCCGTCCGCCGCTCCCGACAGCGGGCCCGTCCACCTGCCCGGCGCCAAGGTCCCGATCGGCCCGGGCCCGCGTGCGGGGGAGGGGCGCGGGGCGGCCGCCGCGCACCCGGCCGCCGCGACCGGGTGGGTCCGCCCGCCCGCCGGGGTCAACGGTTCGTCGGCGGCGGCCACGGCGCCCGCCGCCCCCGTACCGGCCCCGGGCCCCGCCCCGGACGCCCCCGCCCCCGACCGCTGGCGGCCCTGGCGCTTCCGCATGTCCAACGACGTGTGGGGCACGCCCGTCGTCTCGGGCGATCTGCTGTACGTGACGTCCTTCGAGGTCCACGCGCTGGACGTGGGCAACGGGCGGCGCCAGTTCAAGACCCGCGACGTGGCCTGGGCGATGGCCGTCGAGGGCGGCAGGATCCACGCATCGGACGGCCCCTCGCTGTACGCGCTGGACGCCACGACCGGCGCCGAGCAGTGGCGTCTGTCGACCGACGCCTGGGTGTACGCCCTCAAGGCCGACCGGGGCACGGTCCTGACCGCGACCCGGGGCGGCGGAGTCCAGGCCTGGGAGGCATCCAACGGCGAGAAGCTGTGGGAGATCACCGGTGCGCAGAGCGACTTCGAGACGGCGGAGGCCGGCCCGGTCATCGACGACGGCACGGTGTACGTCTGGCAGGACGCCCGGCTCCGCGCGCTGGACGCCCGTACGGGCATGGAGCGCTGGTCGTACCCGATCGGCGACGCGGCCTCCTGCGGCGGCGTCCCGGTCCGGGTCACGCCGGCCCCCGACGGCTACGTCTACATCGCGGCGGGCACCCGGGTGCTGGCGGTGCAGACCGGGTCCGGCCGGGTGCGCTGGCACTTCGAGTCCCCGGCGGTCTTCCTCTCCCCGCCCGCGTTCGCGCCGGGCCCGGCGGTGACCGGTGGCGGGGTGTACCTCGCGGACTACCTCGGCACGGTGTACGCGCTGGACGCGGCGACCGGCAAGGACCGCTGGCGGATCGCGACGGAGGCCCGCTCCTCGATCGAACCGGTGCTGGTCGCGGTGGGCAACGTGCATGTGGGCAGCGGCAGCGCGCTGTACACCCTGGACGCGGTCACCGGCACCCCGAAGTGGCGCTTCGCGGCGGGCGGCGACGTGGTGGGCGCGCCGGTGGTGGCGGACGGCCGGGTCCACTTCGGCTCGGCGGACCATGTGCTGTACACCCTGGACGCGGCGGGCGGCCAACTCCGCTGGAAGCTCGCGACGGGCGGCGAGATCACGGGCTCGCCGGTGGCCCGGGCGGGCGTGGTGTACGCGTGCAGCAAGGACCGCTGCGTGTACGCGCTGGACGCGCTGAAGGGCACGGGCACGGGGAACAGGGCGAGGACCTGAGCCACCTTCTTTGTCCTCAATCGCCGGACGGGCTCGATCGAGCCCGACCGGCGATCACCCAGCCCGTCCGGCGATTGAGGAC
>NZ_JBHXJG010000388.1:0-4567 GCF_042723425.1 Streptomyces sp. NPDC058375
GGCTACGGCCCCGGGACCGCTCTCGGGCCGCCCGCCCGCCCCGCTGAGCATGCGCTCCCGGGCGGCGGCCCCCGGTGCCCCCGTAGGTTTCCCGGCCACGCCCGCGACGCCCCCTGAGGCCGACGCGGTTGCCGTGCCCGCGACACCCCCGGCGGGCGAGGCTGCCGCGGAGGCCGTTCCGGCTCCGGCTGAGGCCGCCCCGGCCCCCACCGTCACCGCCGCGCCTCCCGCCTGGTGGATCCCGCCGCCCCCCGGCGTCCACCGGATCCACGTCCGTACGCCCGACCACCGCCGGGCCACCGCCACCCTCGTCGCCGCCCCGGCCCGTGTGCCGCAACCGCCCGGGCGCACCCACGGCTTCCTGGTGCAGCTCTACTCCCTGCTCTCCGCCCGCTCCTGGGGCATGGGCGACCTCGGGGACCTGGCCGACCTCGCCTCCTGGGCCGGGCGCAGTACCGGCTCCGGGTTCGTGCAGGTCAACCCGTTGCACGCGGCCGTTCCGGGCCGCCCCACCGACCCGTCCCCGTACCGCCCCTCCTCGCGCCGCTTCCCCGACCCGGTGCACCTGCACATCGAGTCGATCCCCGAGTACGGCCACGTCCGCGACCGGGCCACCCTGGACGACCTGCGGCAGGACGCCGCCGCCCTCAGCGAGGCCGTGCTGAACAAGGGCGCGCTGATCGACCGGGACGCCGTCTGGGAGCTGAAGCGCCAGGCCCTGGAGCTGGTCGTCCAGGTGCCGCTCACCCCCGGCCGCCGCGCCGCCTACTGCGACTTCCTGGCCGGGCAGGGCCAGGCGCTGGAGGACCACGCCCTGTGGTGCGCGCTCGCCGAGGTCCACGGCCCCGACTGGCACACCTGGCCCGAGGCCCTGCGCGACCCCCGCTCCCCGGGGACCGCCCGCGCCCGCTCCGAACTGCTCGACCGGGTCGACTTCCACTGCCGCCTCGCCTGGCTGACCGCCGACCAGCTCGCCGACGCCCAGCGGGCCGCCGAGGACGCCGGGATGGGCGTCGGGATCGTCCACGACCTCGCCGTCGGCGTGCACCCGGCCGGCGCCGACACCTGGGCCCAGCAGGACGCCTTCGCCCACGGCATGTCCGTCGGCGCGCCGCCCGACGCCTTCAACGCGCGCGGCCAGGACTGGGGCCTGCCGCCCTGGCGCCCCGACACCCTCGCCGCCACCGGTTACGCCCCCTACCGGGGCCTGCTGCGCGGCCTGCTGGCCCACGCGGGCGCCCTGCGCATCGACCACGTCATGGGCCTCTTCCGGCTCTGGTGGGTGCCCGAGGGCCGCCCGCCCACCGACGGCACGTATGTCGCCTACGACGCCGAGGCGATGCTCGCCGTCCTCGTCCTGGAGGCCCACCGGGCCGGTACCGCCGTCGTCGGCGAGGACCTCGGCACCGTCGAGCCCGGCGTCCGCGAGGCGCTCGCCCGGCGCGGCGTGCTCGGTACCTCGGTGCTCTGGTTCGAGCGCGACTGGGACGGCGACGGCCGGCCGCTCGCCCCGGAGAAGTGGCGACAGGACTGTCTGGCCACCGCCACCACCCACGATCTGCCCTCCACCGCCGCCCGGCTGACCGGCGATCATGTGACGCTGCGCCACCGCCTCGGTCTGCTCACCCGCTCCCTGGAGGAGGAGCTGACCGAGGACGCCACCGACACCGCCGAGTGGCTGGCCCTCCTCGCCCGGCTGCGGATGCTCCCCGAGGGCGACGGCGACGAGGAGGCCGCCGTCCGGGCAGTGCACCGCTTCCTGCTGCGCACCCCCGCCCGGATGACCGGCGTCTGGCTCCCCGACACCGTGGGCGACCGCCGCCCGCAGAATCTCCCCGGCACCTGGGACCAGTACCCCAACTGGCGGCTCCCGATCGCCGACGCCGAAGGCCATCCGGTCACCCTGGAGGAGATCACCGCCTCGCCCCGGCTGCACACGCTGATGGACGTCCTGCGGCCCCGAAAGCCTCATACGGTACCCCCGGGCGAGCGCCGTCCCTAGGCATTCGCTACGTTGGCACCGTGGACAAGAAGAACGCTATGCGCGCCGGCGTCGTTGCGGCCGGGACGACGCTGATGATGCTGCTCATGTCGGCCCCGGCGCTCGCGCTCACGCCCGACGACGGTGACGACCCGGCTCCGCGCCTGAGCGCGATCGAGACCATCGGTCTCTACGTGGTCGCGCCCATCGCCCTGTTCGTGGTGATCACGGCCCTGGTGATGGTCCTGGACAAGTCCAAGAAGCAGGTCTGACCCACACCCGTACGACAGACACGAAGGGTGCGCCGCCGGTGGTGAACACCGCGCGGCGCACTCGTGCGTCCGGCCCCGGACGAGCCCGCCCCGGACCGCGCCGCCCCGGACCGCGCCGGGCAGCCGGTAGGTTGCGCCCATGACCGAGTGGGACGTCAAGAAGCTCCGCATCCTGCGCACCCTGCGCGACCGGGGGACGGTCACGGCGACCGCCGAGGCGCTCCTGATGACCCCCTCCGCGGTCTCCCAGCAGCTCACCAACCTGGCCAAGCAGCTCGGCGTGGACCTTCTGGAGGCCCAGGGCCGCCGGGTCCGCCTCACCGACGCCGCCCATCTCGTCCTGCGCCACGCCGAAGCGGTCTTCGCCCAGCTGGAGCGGGCGGAGGCCGAGCTGACCGGCTATCTGCGCGGCGAGGCCGGCGAGGTCCGGGTCGCCGCGTTCTCCACCGCCGTGCCCGCCCTCGTCGTCCCCGCCGTCCGGCTGCTGCGCGCCGAGGACCGCCCGGGGCCCGACGTACGCGTCCGGGAGGCCGAGGCCGCCCAGGCGTACGAGCTGCTCACCGCGGGCGAGGTGGACCTGGCCCTCTCGCTGGCCGCCCACGCGCCCACCGCCCGCGACCCCCGCTTCAGCCTCTTCCCGCTGCTCGCCGACCCGCTGGACGTGGCGCTCCCCGCCGACCACCCCCTGGCCGACACGCCCGAGCTGCGCCTCGCGGACCTCGCCGCCGACCGCTGGATCTTCGGCGGCTCCGGACCCTGGTCCGAGATCACCACCGCCGCCTGCGAGGCAGCCGGCTTCGTCCCCGAGCAGGCCCACAGCGCCGCCGGCTGGACCGCGATCCTCGCCCTGGTCGAGGCGGGCATGGGCGTCGCGCTGGTGCCCCGGATGGCCGCCCGGGAGCGCCGCGAGGGAGTGGTGATGCGCGTGCTGGAGGCGGACCGGCCGCGCCGCCATGTGGTGGCGGCGGTCCGGCACGGGGCGGAGAGCGGACCGGCGGTGGCGCGGGTACTCGCGGCGCTCACCGAAACCGCACGATCTTTCAGCTGAGCTGAACGGTATCTGCGAAAACTTTCGATGGACCTGATGGGTCCGGTGGCGTCAAGGTAAGAGACATGACCTTCGACGCGAGCGAGACCACATTTCAGAACTCCGACACCGACCCCCATGCAAATGATGCCGCGCCCTACGGCGGCGGCGACCCGTACGCCGACTACCGCGAGGCCGGGGACCTCCCCTTCACCGAGCTGGTCGACCTCGCCGACCGCCGCCTCGGCGCGGGCGTGATCGCCGCCAACGACGAGTTCTTCGCCGAGCGCGAGAACCTCCTGATCCGCGAGCGCGCCGTCTTCGACCCCGAGCACTTCGGGCACAAGGGCAAGATCATGGACGGCTGGGAGACCCGCCGCCGCCGCGGCGTCGACGCCGAGACCCCCTTCCCGGCCCCCGAGGACCACGACTGGGCGATCGTCCGGCTCGGCGCGCCCGGCATCATCCGCGGCCTGATCGTGGACACCGCCCACTTCCGCGGCAACTACCCGCAGCGCGTATCCGTCCAGGCCACCTCCGTCGAGGGCGCCCCGAGCCCCGAGCAGCTGCTCGCCGACGACGTGAAGTGGGAGGAGATCCTTCCGCCCACCCCCGTACGCGGCCACGCGGCCAACGCCTTCGAGATCATCGGCGGCCGCCGCTACACCCACATCCGCCTCTGCCAGCACCCCGACGGCGGCATCGCCCGCCTCCGCGTGCACGGCGAGGTCGTCCCCGACCCGGCCTGGCTCGCCGCGCTCGGCACGATCGACCTGATCTCGGTGCTCAACGGCGGTACGTACGAGGACGCCTCCGACCGCTTCTACTCCTCGCCCACCCAGATCATCCTGCCGGGCACCTCCCGCAAGATGGACGACGGCTGGGAGAACCGCCGCCGCCGGGTCCGCGACACCAACGACTGGGTCCGCTTCCGCCTCCCCGCCCAGGGCGCGGTCCGCGCGATCGAGATCGACACCGCCTACCTCAAGGGCAACTCCGCCGGCTGGGTCGCCCTCCAGGGCCGCAACGGCGACACCGGCGAGTGGTTCGAGATCCTCCCGCGCACCCGCCTCCAGCCCGACACCCTGCACCGCTTCGTGCTGCGCGCCCAGGCCGTCGTCACCCACGTCCGCCTCGACGCCTTCCCCGACGGCGGTGTGGCCCGGATGCGACTGCACGGCAGCCTCACGGAGTCCGGCGCGGCCGAGCTGGCCCGCCGCTACGAGGAGTCGGGCGCGTAACCCCGTAGAGCCTCCCGGCGGCCCCCAGTTCCCGCCCGGCGGACGG
>NZ_JBHXJG010000389.1:0-4520 GCF_042723425.1 Streptomyces sp. NPDC058375
CTACGAACGCAAGGCCGACCACTTCCTCGCCTTCACCAGCATTGCCTGCACCCTCATCTGCTACCGCAGGCTCGCCAAATGAGATGACTTCTAAATGGCGACCGCCGCCATGCCACTCAGGCAGGGAAGGCCAGTCAGCCGTTCGGCGCACTCACGCCAAGATCACTCATCGGCACCTCAGTCAGCGGCCGATTCGGGCGGCAGTCTGGTGCGCAGGGCCGTACGATGCAGGCGCAGAGGTCCGCTGGTCTTGGGTATACCTCTTTTTGCAGGCAGTCCACATCGGAGGGTGACAGGCGTATGGCGGCGAACGCCGATCACCTGAAAGCTCTTGTGCGGGCGCACTCCGAAGCCAACGACGACCTCTTCTACAGCGTCGCCCTGCAAGTTGCGGCGAAGTCCGCCCGCCAGGGGCAGGGAAAATTCGCCGTAGAGCTGCGTGAGCTGGTCGAGGCCGCCCAGCAGAGGCAGGGGAAGCCGGACACCCAGCGTGCCGTTACCCCGGTGGTGCAGCCTCGCGGTGAGCTGACCAGTCTCCTGACGGCAGGCTACCCGGACACCCAGCTCGACGACATGACCCTGGACGCCGGACTGCGTGCGTCACTGGACCGCGTGCTGCACGAACAACGACAGCGTGCACGGCTGGAGCGCTTCGGCTTTACCCCGGTGCATCGCATTCTGTTGTCCGGTCCTCCTGGGACGGGCAAGAGCATGACGGCAGCGGCTCTGGCTGGAGAGCTGAAACTGCCCCTGTTCACCATTCGCCTGGACGGTCTGATCAGCCGGTTCATGGGCGAGACCGCCGCCAAGCTACGTCTGGTCTTCGACGCCGTGGCTCAGACCCGTGCGGTCTACCTGTTCGATGAGTTCGACGCTCTGGGAGCCGAACGGGCGGCAGGCAACGATGTCGGCGAAGCCCGCAGGATCCTCAACTCATTTCTGCTGTTTCTTGATGAGGCACCTTCTGAGAGTCTCGTGGTGGCCGGCACCAACCACCACCAGCTTCTGGACCAGGCTCTGTTCCGTCGCTTCGACATGATCGCCACCTATGGCCCTCCCACCGGGGAGGAAGCTGTACAGGTGCTGCAGCGACGTCTAGCAGGAATGGACACAAGCACACTACGGTGGGGACTCGTGACAGAACGTGCATCGGGCTTGAGTCACGCCGAGCTGGTCAAAGCGGCGGAAGCAGCAGCCAAACGAGCCATCCTGGCTGACCGGGACGTGGTGGACGAGCAGCTGCTGCTTGAGGCCCTGACCGAGCGGCACGCCTCCCACCATGCCTGAGCCCGGCACTTCCGCACGGCTCAGTCCGCACCTGATCGTGCCCTGGGATGCCACCACCCTCACGCCGCGCTCTGAGCCTGCGGGGGGAAGCGGCCCGGCCCTGGTCCAGCACACAGACCGGCAGGGGCACGCCGACGCTTTGGTGGACGGGCTGGAGAAGGCCCGCCGGGAGTCAACCCGGCTCATGCAGCAGACGCCCGAGGACCGTCAGCCTGACGGTTTCGCGGTGCGTATCGAGGCGGCCCGCGACCATCCTCTGAGCCTGGAGCGCCTGGACGCATCCGGCCTGACACTCATGAGCAGCCACCCGCAGACCGAGAACAGTCAGCAGGACGCGCTGGTCTGGATCCCCTTCGACAAAGTCGCCTCGTTCACCCAGCGGATCGCCGACTTTACGGATGACACCCCCGGCGGCAAACCCAAGCAGGCCGTGCTGGTGGCCAATATGGAACAGGTCCAGCGGGCTCTGCTGGAGCACCTCTGGCAGGAGCGGCAGGATCTGCCGCCGCTGGACGAGGAGCGGTGGTGGGAGTTGTGGTTCGATCCGCGGATCTCGCCGACGGCGGTTGCCACCTTGCGTTCCCTGGCCGAAGAGCGTCGCTGGCGGGTCAGTGAACGGGCGATCCATGTCGGGGAACGCCTGGTGGCGCACGTCGCGACGACCGGTAACGAGCTGGCGTTCCTGTTGGCCACGAACGCCTGCCCTGCTGAGATCCGCAGCCCTACCTTCGCCGAGGGCCTCTACGCCGTCGACCGCGAGTTCCGCGTGGACCTCGTCAAGGATCTCGCCGCGCGCATCGAGCCGGCCGCACCGGAGGCCCCGGCGGTCTGCATCCTGGACACAGGGATAGCCCAGGAGCACGCCCTGCTGAAGCCCGCGTTGCACGAGCGCGCCTACAGCGTGCTCCCTGGCAGCACATCGGCCGACCGGATCGGGCACGGCACGCAGATGGCCGGGCTCGCCCTCTTCGGGGACTTCGCCGCAGCCCTTGAATCGCAAGGTCCCGTAGTCCTCGGTCACGGTCTTGAGTCCGTGAAGATCCTCAACGACGCTCACACACCCGACGCATCCCCGCGCACCTGTGCGGAAACGACCGCGAACGCGGTCGCGACCGCCGAGATCGGCAACGGAGGCCCCGCACCGTCGGGACGGGTCTTCTCGATGGCCGTCACCCGGCAGTCCGGGGAAGGGGAGAACGGCGTAGACGGCACCGCGACCCTGTGGTCAGCCACCCTGGACGCCCTGGCAGCAGGCACGGACGTCACCGTCGGGGACGACCGGATCGAGCTGGTCGGAGCTCCCGATCCTGAAGCGTCACGCCTGATCATCGTCAGCGCCGGCAACATCCGCGGTGCTGTCCCCCACCAGATGCGCCGCGACGACGGCACGCTGGATCCGCTGCTTCTGTCCGACCTGTCGCGCATCGAGGAACCCGCCCAGGCACACAACGTACTCACCGTCGGGGCATGCACGCATATGGACGCCGTCCCCGATTCCGCCCTGTTCCGGGGATACCGTCCGCTGGCGGCGCCGGGCGCCCTGTCCCCCTTCAGCCGGACCTCGGTGGCGCTGACCAACGCAGTCATCACCAAGCCCGACATCGTTCTGGAGGGCGGCAACATGCTCGTCGCCCCTGACGACAGCATCCTGGACGCACACGATCTGGTGAGCGTGGCGACCACCCACCACGACCCGGCGCGTCAGCTGACCTGGACGAACGCTACGAGCGCTGCCACGGCCCAGGCGGCTGCGCTCGCCGCCACGGCGATGAGCGCCTACCCCGGGTTGCGGCCGGAGACGGTTCGCGCCCTTCTCGTGCACGAAGCCCAGTGGACCCCGGCCATGGTCGAACAGGGCCTGTACAAGAAGACCGGTGCCCCCAGACTCGCCAAGGGCGACGTGATGCGACAGGTGATCCGCCGGTACGGATGGGGCATGCCCACCGCCGACCGCATCCGCAGCAGCGCCTCGAACGCCGTCACCATGATCATCCAGAACACTCTGGTGCCGTACAAGGTCAAGGGCGGGCAGGTTCGCCTGGCCGAACTCAAGCTGCACGAGCTGCCGTGGCCCCTGGAACAACTGCGCGACCTGGCCGAGACCACCGTCGACCTGCGCGTGACGCTCGCCTACATGATCGAGCCCAATCCCGGCCGGCGCGGCATGCTCGGCCGCTACAGCTACGCCTCGCACGGCCTTCGCTTCGCCATCAAAGGCCCTACCGAATCCAGCGACTCCTTCCAGAGGCGACTAGCGGAACAGGCCGAACACGAGAGCGACGGCCTTGGCAACCCCAAGGCATTCGAGTCCAACACCAAGTGGCTGGTCGGCCCCCGGGCCCGCAACCTCGGCTCCCTGCACGCCGACATCTGGCGCGGATCGGCGACCGAACTCGCCGACTGCGGCACACTCGCCGTCTACCCCGTCGGAGGCTGGTGGAAAGCGAACAGGCGCAGCAACCGCATCGGCCTGCCCGTCAGCTACGCCCTCCTGGTCTCCCTGCGTACACCAGAGGTCTCCACCGACCTGTATACGCCTATCGCCACCCAGCTCGGCGTGTCGATCGGGGTAGCTCCCCAAGCGCGTTCCGAGATCGTGGACGGCATCCCCATCCAAATGGAACTCGGCTGGTAGGCAGCCGTAGGATCCCGCCTTACCTGGCATGCGGGCTTGTCGAACCGGGCAGCCACTGAGACTTTCCGGCTCGCGAAGGGCTTCACCGGACTCGACCAGGGCCAAGTGACCTGCTGGAACTCCTGGATGCGCTGGTCACTGTTCTCCCAGATCGCCGCAGCCGTCCTCGCCCTGACGGCCACCGCCGTCCATGAGACCGCCGAGGAGCGGCCCGAGCTCGTCCCGCTGACCTGCCCCGAACTCATCCGCCTCCTGCGAGCCCTCGTCCTGCCGCCGCCCGCACGCGACCGCGAGCACGTCCTGCACTGGACCGCCTGGCGCCGCCATCACCAAGCGGTCGCGGCCGCCTGCCACCAGCAACGACACCACCGTCACAACCAGCCATGATCGGAACTACAGCTGCCGTGTCCGAGGAGGGCTTCCGCTCGGCGGCGGGTTCGGCCGGGGTGACCTGCGATGGGTGGGATGCCGCGGGTGGCGAGCGCCCCCGCCGGGGCGCGCGCGGCCAAAGGTCCCCCACCCGGCAACAACCCCGAATAGAGCGGGTCCGCCGCCGAACGGCCCACCCCCAGCCGGCCCACCGGCACCGCGCACCCCC
>NZ_JBHXJG010000390.1:0-4516 GCF_042723425.1 Streptomyces sp. NPDC058375
AGACATATTCAGCCTGCCCCGCGACCGTACAGGTAAAGCATGGGTGCACAGACATCAGGAATGGTACAGGCTTGAAGGCGGGCCTGGCCGCCTCGTACGCGGCGATGTCCGCTTCGTTCTGAAGGGTGAGGCTGATGTCGTCGAGGCCGTTCAGCAGCCGCCAGCGGGCGTTCTCGTCGAGCTCGAAGTCGGCGGTGACGCCCTCGGCGCGGACCTGGCGGGCCTCCAGATCGACGGTCACCTCGGCGGTCGGGTCGGCCTCCGTCAGCTCCCAGAGGGCGTCGACCACCTTCTGCTCCAGAACCACCGTGAGCAGGCCGTTCTTCAGCGAGTTGCCGCGGAAGATGTCGGCGAAGCGGGAGGAGACGACGGCCTTGAAACCGAAGTTCTGCAGGGCCCAGACCGCGTGTTCGCGGGAGGAGCCCGTACCGAAGTCGGGACCGGCGACCAGGACCGACGCGCCCTGGCGTTCCGGGCGGTTGAGGACGAAGTTCTCGTCCTTGCGCCAGGCTTCGAAGAGCCCGTCCTCGAACCCGTCGCGGGTGACCTTCTTCAGCCAGTGCGCGGGGATGATCTGGTCGGTGTCGACGTTGCTGCGGCGCAGCGGAACGGCTCGGCCGGTGTGCGTGGTGAATGCTTCCATGGCTATCGGACTCCGGCGGGGGTACGGGCGTCGGACAGGTCGGCGGGCGAGGCCAGATGGCCCAGCACCGCGGTGGCGGCGGCGACCTGGGGCGAGACCAGGTGGGTGCGGCCGCCCTTGCCCTGCCTGCCCTCGAAGTTGCGGTTCGAGGTGGAGGCGGAGCGCTCGCCGGGGGCCAGCTGGTCGGGGTTCATGCCGAGGCACATCGAACAACCCGCGTGCCGCCATTCGGCGCCGGCCTCGGTGAAGACCTTGTCCAGGCCCTCGGAGACGGCCTGGAGCGCGACCCTGACCGAGCCGGGGACGACCAGCATCCGTACGCCGCTCGCGACTTTGCGGCCGTCCAGGATCGAGGCGGCGTTGCGCAGGTCCTCGATGCGGCCGTTGGTGCACGAACCTACGAAGACGGTGTCGACGTTGATGTCGCGCAGCGGCTGTCCGGCGGTCAACCCCATGTATTCCAGGGCCTTTTCGGCGGCGTGGCGCTCCGAGGCGTCCTCGTACGAAGCGGGGTCGGGGACGTTGGCCGACAGGGGCGCGCCCTGGCCGGGGTTGGTGCCCCAGGTGACGAACGGGGCCAGTTCGGCGGCGTCGATGACGACCTCGGCGTCGAACACGGCGTCGTCGTCGGAGCGCAGGGTCTTCCAGTACGCGACGGCGGCGTCCCAGTCCTCGCCCTCGGGGGCGTGGTCGCGGCCCTTGAGGTAGTCGAAGGTGGTGGCGTCGGGGGCGATCATGCCGGCGCGGGCGCCCGCCTCGATCGACATGTTGCAGATGGTCATCCGGGCCTCCATCGAGAGCTTCTCGATGGCGGAGCCGCGGTATTCGAGGATGTAGCCCTGGCCGCCGCCGGTGCCGATCCGGGCGATGATGGCCAGGATCAGGTCCTTCGCGGTGACCTCGTCGGGCAGTTCGCCCTCGACCGTGATGGCCATGGTCTTAGGGCGGGCCAGCGGCAGCGTCTGGGTGGCCAGGACGTGCTCCACCTGGCTGGTGCCGATGCCGAACGCCAGCGCGCCGAACGCGCCGTGCGTGGAGGTGTGGGAGTCACCGCAGACCACGGTGGTGCCCGGCTGGGTCAGCCCCAGCTGCGGGCCCACCACGTGGACGACGCCCTGCTCGACGTCGCCGAGCGGGTGCAGCCGGACGCCGAAGTCCGCGCAGTTCTTGCGCAGGGTCTCCAGCTGGGCGCGCGAGACCGGGTCGGCGATCGGCTTGTCGATGTCGAGGGTCGGGGTGTTGTGGTCCTCGGTGGCGATGGTGAGGTCGAGGCGCCGCACCGGACGTCCGGCCTGGCGCAGTCCGTCGAAGGCCTGCGGGCTGGTCACCTCGTGGAGCAGGTGCAGATCGATGTAGAGAAGGTCGGGCTCGCCCTCCGCGCGCCGGACAACATGGTCGTCCCAGACCTTCTCCGCGAGTGTCCTACCCATCGCTTTCCCTCCGGCCGGCGTCTTCGCCGGCCCAACTAGAGATTCGGTGCGCCTCCGTCCGGACCCCCGTGCGGGGCGGTGGCTACGAGCCGTTGTGCGGCCGCCCCTACAGGTTCGCAACTTCCGCCGGAAATTGAACTTGCGTTTCACAGAGTGAGACGGGAGTATCGTCGTATGGACAACTCTAGCGGCGTCGGCGTTCTCGACAAGGCAGCTCTGGTATTGAGCGCCCTGGAGTCCGGTCCGGCCACCCTCGCCGGGCTGGTCGCGGCGACCGGGCTCGCACGGCCCACGGCCCATCGACTGGCCGTGGCACTGGAACACCACCGGATGGTGGCGAGGGATATGCAGGGCCGGTTCATTCTCGGCCCCCGGCTGTCGGAACTGGCAGCCGCGGCGGGCGAGGACCGCCTGCTGGCCACGGCCGGACCGGTGCTCACCCACCTGCGCGACATCACCGGCGAGAGCGCGCAGCTCTACCGCCGGCAGGGCGACATGCGCATCTGCGTGGCGGCGGCGGAGCGGCTGTCCGGACTCCGGGACACGGTGCCGGTCGGCTCCACGCTCACGATGAAGGCGGGCTCCTCCGCGCAGATCCTCATGGCCTGGGAGGAGCCGGAGCGTCTGCACCGGGGGCTCCAGGGCGCCCGGTTCACGGCGACGGCGCTCTCCGGCGTACGGCGGCGGGGCTGGGCCCAGTCGATCGGCGAGCGGGAGCCGGGCGTCGCCTCCGTCTCCGCTCCGGTGCGCGGCCCGTCGAACCGGGTGGTCGCCGCGGTCTCGATCTCCGGGCCGATCGAGCGGCTGACCCGTCATCCGGGCCGGATGCACGCCCAGGCGGTCATCGACTCGGCGGCTCGGCTGAGCGAGGCCCTGCGCCGCTCGGGCTGACGACTCGCCCGCACCTCTTGTCCCTCTGTTCCGGAAGGCCGCCCCAGCGCCGTGGCGGCCCTTTTTCTTCCCCGCCCCCGCTCGAACTGCCGTGGGGCGTAGGGGTGTTGCCTGCGCCGGGGCAACGAAGAAAGCCCTCCACCGAGGTGAAGGGCCTTTCGGTACTGCTCTGTTGTACCCCCGACCGGATTCGAACCGGCGCTACTGCCGTGAGAGGGCAGCGTGCTAGGCCGCTACACAACGGGGGCTTGGTTACTACTGACTTGCGCTGGGCTACCAGGACTCGAACCTAGAATGACGGTACCAGAAACCGTAGTGTTGCCAATTACACCATAGCCCATGGTGTGACAAGTACCCCCGACCGGATTCGAACCGGCGCTACTGCCGTGAGAGGGCAGCGTGCTAGGCCGCTACACAACGGGGGCCCTGGCGATCCTGCATCGAGAGCGATGGGTGCGACCCATGATGTTCTCGCGGGAAGGATCTGTACCCCCGACCGGATTCGAACCGGCGCTACTGCCGTGAGAGGGCAGCGTGCTAGGCCGCTACACAACGGGGGCTTGTCCTGCTGGTCTTGCTCGTACTGCTTGGTCTTGCGCTGGGCTACCAGGACTCGAACCTAGAATGACGGTACCAGAAACCGTAGTGTTGCCAATTACACCATAGCCCACTGAAATGCAACCCCTGGTGGGGGCTTCACTTCTGTCTGCGCTTCCCGGCCGGATCTTTCGGCCCGCTCGGGCGGCGCAGAAAGAACATTACCCGAAGGTGTCCGGCGCTCCAAAACGGGTATCGCCTGCCAGCAGGCCGGGGAGCTGGTCGAGCCCGGTGATCGTCACAAGGTCCGCCCTCCCGCCCCTGCCCCGCCGGTCGAGCCAGATGCCCGTCAGCCCGGCGGCCACGGCCCCGCTCGCGTCGATGTCCGGCTCGTCCCCGACGTACGCCACTTCGTGCGGCTCCAGCGCGAGCGCCTCGCAGGCCGCGAGGAAGGCGCCGGGCTCCGGCTTGGAGATGCCGAGCTCCACCGCGCAGACCATCGCCTCGAAGCGGTCCCGGACGCCGAGCGCGGTGAGCTTGCGGTGCTGGTTGTGGCTGCTGGAGTTGGAGAGGATCGCGTGGCGGTAGGCCGGCACCAGCCGGTCCAGGACCGGCAGCACGTCCGGGAAGAGCGCCCAGGCGGCCTCGTAGTGGACCAGGTGACCGGCAAACCACTCGTCGGCCCCGGCGTCCGTCATCGGCCGCCCCAGGAACTCCCGCACCCGGTCCCGGCGCTGACCGAGGAAGCCCGTCTCCCCGGCGGCGACGCGCGCCCAGTGCACGGCGGTGATCGCCTTCCAGGCGGCGAGGGCCTCGTCGACCGTCGCGTACGCCACGGGCAGGCCCACGGTCTCCAGATGGAGCCGCATACCGGTGTGGTCGGCGCCCGCGTAGTCGAAGATCGTGTCGTCGATGTCCCAGAGCACGGCGCGGATCGGCATGTACGTCACCGTAACCGCCCGCGCCGGACCGTGGCGGGGGAAGGAAAGAGGAAGGAGGGCCGCAGCCGGTCGGC
>NZ_JBHXJG010000391.1:0-4506 GCF_042723425.1 Streptomyces sp. NPDC058375
TCCCGAAGGAGGGGCACCCGGCTCGGCTCGTGCGCTTCCGCGGGGCCCGGCTCGGCTCGTACGGTTCCGGGGCCTGGGTTGGCCCGTACGCTTCCGGGTCCGGCTGGAGCCGTACGGTTCCGGTGCTCAGCCGGTCGGGGCCGGCTCCCGAGCGGGCTCGGCGGGCACCGGCTCGACGGGCTTCGGTGCGCGCCGGGCGAGCAGCGCGGCCGCCAGTCCGAGCGCCGACCACAGCGAGAGCGTCAGTACGGCCCCGCCCGCCGCGCTCCCGTCGAAGAAGGCGACCGAGCGAAGCAGGGAGCCGCCCGCGCCCGGCGGAAGCCACTGGCCGATCGCCCCGACGGGCTCGGGCAGCAGCTGCGGTGCGCTGGTGACGCCGGAGAAGGAATTGCCCAGCAGGACCATCAGCAGTGCGCCGAGTCCGATGCCGCGCGTCCCGAACAGGGCGGCGAGCCCCGCCACCGCCGAACCGATGGACAGCACGGTGAGCGCGAGCACGCCCGCCTCCGTCCACCAGTCGCCCGTGATCACGCCGAGCCAGCTGTGCGTCACGGCCGTGGCGGCGAGCCCCACCAGTGCGGCCGCCGCGAGCAGGGTCAACGCGCCGCGCACCCCGCGCAGCCCCATCAGGGTGACGACGGCTCCGGCCGCCATGCCCGCCAGGGCCAGCGGCAGGACGCTCGCTCCGAGTGCGCTGCCGCGGGGGTCGCCGGGCGGCGCGGCCACCACATCGGTGACCTCGACCGGAGTGCCCTGCGGAACGGACGCGGTCACCGCGTCACGCAGCAGCTGCGAGACGACGGGGCTCGCCGCCGACGCGGTGAGCAGGTGCGGCCCCTGCGGGGTGGCGACGACGGCTCCGTATACGACCCGGTCCTCGATCGCGGTACGGGCGGCGGCCTCGTCGTCGTAGCGGTGCACCTCGAAGGCGCCGCCGCGCTCCTCGAACCGCTGCTCCAGCTGTTGGGCGCCCGGCGCCGCGCCCGCCACTCCGACCGGGAGGTCGCGCGGCGCGATCCGGGCGGCGGGCCAGGCAAAGGACCAGAGGGCGAGGGGCACCGTCAGGGGGACCAGCAGGATCACCGCCACCGCGCGGCGGTTGGGTGCGGTGGACATGAGGGGCCTCGATTCGCGCGACGGGCAGAAAGTCAAAGAGAAGGATCGTTCGTTTTACGTCTCGCTCCCACTGTCGGCACGCCTCGGACGATTGTCAAGAAGGAATGTTCGTTTTAGGTTGAGGCCATGGCCCGCGTATCCCAGGAACACCTCGACGCCCGCCGCCGTCAGATCCTCGACGGTGCGGCGCGCTGCTTCGCCCGCAACGGATTCCACGCCACGTCCATGCAGGACGTCCTCAAGGAGGTGGGACTGTCCGCCGGAGCGGTCTACCGCTACTTCGCCGGCAAGGAGGACATCATCGCGGCCATCACCGAGGAGACCTTCGCCGTCATTCGCGGCGCGTTCGAGGAGGCCGCCCGCATGACGCCGCCCCCCACCCCGGACGCGCTGCTCAGCCGGGTGCTAGGCGGGGTGCTCGCGGGTCAGGTGCACGGACTGGAGCGCCGTGTCTTCGCCGCGCTCGTGGTCCAGCTCTGGTCCGAGACGCTGCGTGACGAACGGCTCGCCGCACTCCTCGACGAGGGTTACGCGACCATGCGCGTCGCCTGGGGGAAGCTCGTCGACGCCTACCGCTCCGCCGGGATACTGAGCAGCGACGTGCCCGGCGACCATGTGGCGCGAACGATGATCGCGACGGCGCAGGGCTTCATCGTGCAGGAAGCGCTCTTCGGGGACGTACGCACCGAGGTGCTGGAGAACGGGTTGTGCGGTCTGATGTCCATCACCCCGCAAAAGATCAGTTAACGCAATGGAAAAACTTCCGCTCTAACGTGCAATGCCTGGTCGCGAGAGTGCCGTTCCCGTTCAACGAGTTGTTGAACGGGGATATGGTCCCGCTGCGTCCGGAGCCGGAGCCGGGCGGAAGACGATGAGGTGGAAGCGTGCAACTGACCCCGCACGAGCAGGAACGTCTGCTCATCCATGTGGCCGCCGACGTGGCGGAGAAGCGCCGTGCACGCGGGCTGCGGCTCAATCACCCCGAGGCCGTCGCCCTGATCACCGCCCATCTGCTGGAAGGCGCCCGGGACG
Source organism: Streptomyces sp. NPDC058375 (assembly GCF_042723425.1). Classification (NCBI taxonomy): domain Bacteria; kingdom Bacillati; phylum Actinomycetota; class Actinomycetes; order Kitasatosporales; family Streptomycetaceae; genus Streptomyces; species Streptomyces sp. NPDC058375. Next base: position 2,149 of record NZ_JBHXJG010000391.1, read on the forward strand.
GCCGTACCGTCGCCGAACTCATGGCGTCGGGGCGGAAGGTGCTCACCCGGGACGACGTCATGGAGGGCATCCCCGAGATGCTCCACGACGTCCAGGTCGAGGCCACCTTTCCCGACGGCACCAAGCTCGTCACCGTCCACGACCCGATCGTCTGACGGGGGAGCGCCGATGATTCCCGGAGAGATCCTGTACGGGAACGGGGGCATCCCCCTCAACGAGGGGCGGGCGGTCACCCGCCTCACCGTCCTCAACGCCGCCGACCGCCCCGTCCAGGTCGGTTCCCACTACCACTTCGCCGAGGCCAACCCCGGGCTGCGCTTCGACCGTGCCGCCGCCCGCGGCCTGCGGCTGAACATCGCGGCCGGTACGGCGGTCCGCTTCGAACCCGGCATCCCCGCCGACGTCGAACTCGTCCCCCTCACCGGCCGCCGCGTCGTCCCCGGCCTGCGCGGCGAAACCGGAGGTGCCCTCGATGCCTGAACTCGAACGAGCCGTGTACGCCGACCTGTTCGGGCCCACGACCGGCGACCGGATCCGGCTCGCCGACACCGATCTGCTCGTGGAGATCGAGGAGGACCGCTCCGGCGGTCCCGGACACGCAGGCGACGAGGCGGTGTTCGGCGGCGGCAAGGTGATCCGGGAGTCGATGGGCCAGGCCCGCACCACCCGGGCCGAGGGCGCGCCCGACACCGTCATCACCGGGGCCGTCGTCATCGACCACTGGGGCATCGTCAAGGCCGACATCGGCATCCGGGACGGCCGGATCACCGGTATCGGCAAGGCCGGCAACCCGGACACCATGGACGGCGTCCACCCCGACCTGGTGATCGGGCCGGAGACCGAGGTCATCGCGGGCAACGGGAAGCTGCTCACGGCCGGAGCGGTCGACGCCCACGTCCACTTCATCTCGCCCACCCTGATCGATCAGGCGCTCTCCAGCGGCATCACCACCCTCGTCGGCGGCGGCACCGGTCCCGCCGAAGGCACCAAGGCCACCACCATCACCCCCGGACCCTGGCACCTGGCCCGGATGTTCGAGGCGCTGGAGACCTTCCCGGTCAACATCGGGCTGCTCGGCAAGGGCAACACGATGTCGCAGGAGGCCATGCACTCCCAACTGCGCGGCGGAGCGCTGGGATTCAAGATCCACGAGGACTGGGGCGCGACCCCCGCCGTCATCGACGCCTGCCTCACCGTCTGCGAGCAGACCGGCGCGCAGCTCGCCATCCACACGGACACCCTCAACGAGGCCGGGTTCGTCGCCGACACCCTCGCCGCCATCGCCGGCCGCACGATCCACGCATACCACACCGAGGGGGCGGGCGGCGGGCACGCGCCCGACATCATCAGCGTGGTCTCCGAGCCGTACGTCCTGCCCAGCTCGACCAACCCGACCCGGCCGCACACCGTCAACACCATCGAGGAACACCTCGACATGCTGATGGTCTGCCATCACCTCAACCCCGCCGTCCCCGAGGACCTGGCGTTCGCCGAGTCCCGGATCCGGCCCTCCACCATCGCGGCCGAGGACATCCTCCACGACCTCGGCGCCATCTCGATCATCTCCTCGGACTCCCAGGCCATGGGGCGCATCGGAGAGGTGATCCTGCGGACCTGGCAGACCGCCCACGTGATGAAGAAGCGGCGCGGAGCCCTGCCCGGGGACGGCCGGGCCGACAACCACCGGGTCCGTCGCTATGTCGCCAAATACACCATCAACCCGGCGGTGGCCCAAGGCCTCGACCGGGAGATCGGCTCCGTGGAGACCGGCAAGCTCGCCGACCTCGTGCTCTGGGATCCGGCGTTCTTCGGTGTGAAGCCGCAGACCGTCATCAAGGGCGGCCAGATCGCGTACGCGCAGATGGGCGACGCCAACGCCTCCATCCCGACGCCCCAGCCGGTGATGCCCCGGCCGATGTTCGGCGCACTGGGCCGGGCGGCCGCGCGCGGCTCGTTCAACTTCGTCTCCGCCGCCGCGATCGAGGACGGGCTGCCCGAACGGCTCGCCCTGGACAAGCGGTTCGTGCCGATCACCAGCACCCGGGGGGTCACCAAGGCGGACATGCGGGAGAACGACGCCGTCCCGCGGGTCGAGGTCGACCCCGACAGCTTCGCCGTCACCATCGACGGCGACCCGGTCGAACCGGCCCCGGCGGCGGAACTGCCCATGGCCCAGCGCTACTTCCTCTTCTGAGCCGACGGGTCCGATCCATGTCACGCGCAGCTCTCCTCGTCCTCGCCGACGGCCGGTTCCCCGCCGGCGGCCACGCCCACTCCGGTGGCGCCGAACCGGCCGTCGCCGAAGGGCGGATCCGGGACGCCGACTCCCTCGCCGCCTTCTGCCGGGGCCGCCTGCAC
>NZ_JBHXJG010000392.1:0-4487 GCF_042723425.1 Streptomyces sp. NPDC058375
CCTCCGCGGTGCCGGGGCCCTGTGCGCGGGAGGCGGGCTCAGTCGACGAGGCCGTCCGCCGCCTCGACCTCTTCACGGGTGATGCCGAGCAGATAGAGCACGGTGTCCAGGAACGGCACGTTCACCGCGGTGTGCGCCGCCTCGCGGACCAGCGGCTTGGCGTTGAACGCGACGCCGAGCCCGGCGGTGTTCAGCATGTCGAGGTCGTTCGCCCCGTCCCCGATCGCCACCGTCTGGGCCAGCGGCACCCCCGCCTGCTCGGCGAAGCTCCGCAGCAGCCGGGCCTTGCCCGCCCGGTCCACCACCTCGCCGACGACCCTGCCGGTCAGCTTGCCGTCCACCACCTCCAGGGTGTTGGCCGAGGCGAAGTCGAGGCCGAGCCGCTCCTTCAGGTCGTCCGTGACCTGGGTGAAGCCGCCGGAGACGACGCCGACCTGGTAGCCGAGCCGCTTCAGCGTACGGATCAGGGTGCGGGCGCCGGGGGTGAGCCGTACCTCGGTACGGACCTTGTCCACCACCGAGGCGTCCAGGCCGGCCAGCAGCGCGACCCGGGCGTGCAGCGACTGCTCGAAGTCCAGCTCGCCGCGCATCGCCTGCTCGGTCACCTCGGCGACCCGGTCCTCGCAGCCCGCGTGCGCCGCGAAGAGCTCGATCACCTCGTCCTGGATCAGCGTGGAGTCGACGTCCATGACGACCAGCCGCTGGGCGCGTCGGCTCAGCCCGGCCGAGACCACGGCGACGTCCACGCCGATCTCGGCGGCCTCGGTCGCCAGCGCGGTCCGCAGCTCGGCCGTCCCGGTCCCCGACACCGCGAACTCGACGGCGGTGACCGGGTACTTCGCCAGCCGGAAGATGCGGTCGATGTTCCCGCCGGTCGAGGTGATGGAGGCCGCTATGGCGGCGGTCGACTCCGCGGTGAGCGGGTGCCCCAGCACCGTCACATGGGAACGGCCGGTACCACGGGGCCGGTTGTCGCCGATGCCCGAGATGATCTCGGCCTGCAGCTTCAGGGAGTCGGCCCAGCTGTGCACGGTCGCCCGCAGATCGCCCTCGGTGGTCCCCCCCGCCGTGGGCGCGGTGACCAGGGCGCACAGCACGATGCGGCCACGGGTGACGACCTGCTCGATGTCCACGACGTCCACCGCGTACGCGGCGAGGGTGTCGAAGAGCCCGGCGGTGATGCCGGGACGGTCCTTGCCGAAGATCTTGACGAGCAGGGTGGGGGCGTCGCTGCCCGGAGGAGGCCCGTCGCCGACGCCGTCGTCCCGACGGTGCTCAGGGGGCTCAGAGGGCTCAGGAGACGAGAGGGGCTGAGGTGGCTGAGATGCGCTCATGGTGTTCCCACCGTATCGGTCCGGCCACCCCCTCCGGCCGCCCGTCCCGAGTGCCGGACGGGAACCGTCGACGTGGCCTTCCCGTGGCGCCGGACGGGAGTACGGGCCCGGGGGAGCGGGAAGTCACCGATCTGGCCGGTACGGGTCTTGCGCTCGGAGGCGCCGGCTGCCTCGTATCCGCCGTTATGCCCGCCCTGAAGATTCTCTGAGCGGTAATCAGCACTTCATCCCGACTTCTTCTGCTCCGCTCCTGTTTCGCCCCCCGGTATCAGGGTGTTCGCGCAGGTCTCCCCGCGCTCTTCACCCGCCCGACTTTCGGATCGGGGACTGGTCCTGGAATAGTTCCCCACGATGTTCAGCATCCCTAGACTCCCTGCGACGGGGGTAACACGGGGGACAACTAGTGGGGCGCGGAGTGCCGGAACTCGTACTGGAATTGAATGGCAGCACCTGGACGCTCGATCCGTCCAGGTCGTACACCCTGGGACGTGATCCGCAGGGCGACCTGACGATCGACGACGCCAGAGTGTCGTGGCGGCATGCCACGATCAGCTGGAACGGCCGCAGTTGGTCCATCGAGGACCACGGCAGCACCAACGGCACCTATGTGCAGGGCCGGCGGATCCAGCAGGTGGAGATCGGCCCCGGCTCGGTGCTGCACCTGGGCAACGCAACCGACGGCCCCCGGGTGAGCCTCAGCCCCACCGCGGGCGCCGGAGTCGCCGGCGGTCAGGCGGTCGGAGCCCAGCAGGCTCCCCAGCAGCAGCCGCACCAGCAGCAGCCCCAGGGGGCCGGCGCGGGCTGGCAGGGACACCAGGCCCCCGCCCAGCACCAGGCCCCCGCCCAGCACCAGGCCCCCGCCCAGCACCAGGCCCCTGCCCAGCACCAGGCCTGGCAGCAGTCTCAGCCGCAGGCCGCACACCAGCAGGCCGGGCACCAGCAGGCACCTCAGCAGCAGGTCCCGCACCAGCAGCCCGCGCACCAGAACGTGCCGCACCAGCAGAACCCCGGGCACCAGGCCGGACCCGGACAGGGTGGTGCCGCGGGGGCGCCGCCGGTCTACGGGGACCGCAGCCCCACCACGTTCCACCAGCTGGCCCTCGGCCGGGTCATGCGCATCGGTCGTGCGCTGGAGAACGAGCTGGTCGTCTCCGACCTCCAGGTCTCCCGCCACCACGCCGAGTTCCACGCGACGCCCGACGGCCGCTTCGAGATCCGCGACCTCGGCTCGCACAACGGCACGTACGTCAACGGCCAGCCGCTCCAAAAGTCCGGCTCGGCGCTCATCGGCCCGAACGACATCGTCGGCGTCGGCCACTCGACGTTCCGGCTGGTCGGGGACCGGCTGGAAGAGTTCGTCGACACCGGTGAGGTCTCCTTCTCCGCCCGCCACCTCACGGTGACGGTCGACGGCGGGAAGCAGATCCTCAAGGACGTCTCCTTCGGCGTCCCCGAGAAGTCGCTGATCGCGGTCATCGGCCCGTCCGGTTCCGGAAAGTCCACCCTGCTCAAGGCGCTCACCGGCTACCGGCCCGCCAACCAGGGTGACGTCCTCTACGACAACCGGAACCTGTACAAGCAGTTCGCCGAGCTGCGCCAGCGCATCGGTCTGGTCCCGCAGGACGACATCCTGCACAAGGAACTGACCGTCACGAAGGCGCTCAAGTACGCGGCCAAGCTCCGCTTCCCCGCGGACACCACCGAGGCCGAGCGACAGTCCCGGATCACCGAGGTCCTCGCCGAGCTCAAGCTCGACATCCACAAGGACAAGAAGATCACCTCGCTCTCCGGCGGCCAGCGCAAGCGCGTCTCGGTCGCGCTGGAGCTGCTCACCAAGCCCTCGCTGATCTTCCTGGACGAGCCGACCTCCGGCCTCGACCCGGGCATGGACCGCGATGTCATGCAGCTGCTGCGCGGCCTCGCGGACGACGGCCGCACGGTGCTCGTGGTCACGCACTCGGTCGCCGAGCTGGCGATCTGCGACAAGCTCCTCGTGATGGCCCCCGGCGGTTCCGTCGCCTACTTCGGTCCGCCGGAGGAAGCGCTGAACTTCTTCGGCTACACCAGCTGGGCCGATGTCTTCTCCGCCTTCGAGAACTACCGCGACTACGACTGGGCGGGCCGCTGGCGCGGTTCGCAGCACTACCAGATGTACGCCGCCGACATCGACGCGGTCGCGGCCCAGCCGGTCAACATGCCGCCCCCGCAGCAGATGCGCCCGCCGAAGCCGCAGGGCTGGATGGCACAGCTGTGGACGCTGATCCGGAGATACTCCTCCGTCATCGCGTCCGACAAGGGCTTCATGGGCCTGATGCTGATCCTGCCCGCCGTGCTCGGCGTGGTCAGCGTGGTCATCCCGGCGGAGTTCGGTCTCGCGGAGCCCGACCCGCCGTCCCGGTTCAACGGCAAGGCCGGGACGATCATGCTGATCCTCGCGGTCGGCATGTGCTTCTCCGGCGCCGCCAACTCCGTACGAGAGCTGATCAAGGAACGGGTCATCTACGAGCGCGAACGGGCCACCGGCCTGTCCCGCTCCGCGTACCTGATGTCCAAGGTGATCGTCCTCGGCGTGATCACCGCCTTCCAGGGCGTGATCATCTGCGGCATCGGCTTCGCCACCCGCGATCTGCCGGAGGAGGGCCTGATCATGCCCCCGGCCGTCGAGATCTGCCTCTCGATCATCGCGCTGGGCTTCACCTCGATGATGTTCGGCCTGGTCATCTCCTCGCTGGTGAAGACCGCCGAGAAGACGATGCCGCTGCTGGTCATGTTCGCGATCATCCAGGTCGTCTTCACCGGCGTCCTCTTCCAGGTCTACGGATCGCCGGGCCTGGAGCAGTTCGCCTGGCTGATGCCGTCCCGCTGGGCGATGGCCGCGGCCGGCACCACCCTGGACCTGGCCCACCTGATGCCGCCGTGGGATCCGAAGAACCCCACCGACCTCGACCCGCTGTGGGAGCACACGGCGAGCCAGTGGGGCATCAACATCACCGTCCTGCTCGCGCTCGGCGTGATCTGCGGCATCGCGGTCGCGCGCCTGCTGCGCCGCCACGAGCCCGAGGTCATGCGCAAGTAGTCCCCGTCCCTGTCCCTGTCCGTAGAGGGGACATGGGTGGGGACATGGACGACGCCGGAGGCCGGCACCCCGCGGGG